>CAZAST010000005.1:0-12127 GCA_964487805.1 uncultured Syntrophaceae bacterium | reverse complement strand
ATGACGGTGTTATCGAAAACGAATTGGGACTTATAATCTTTATCTGTCCCTCTGTCAACAATAAATATTCTGATGCCGTTCCGGCAACCTCTCGCACAATAAGATCATTCCCCGGCAGCACAGAAAGATAGCGGGAAGATTCCCCTTACACATCCATTGGGTGGAGTCACTGAATTTTTTCTTGACAACATCAGGTTTATCGCTTATGAGGTAGATGACCAGTGGTCATATTTTGACCTTTGTTTAGAGCGTGTTTTCTTGTCACTCACAGTGGTATTGGGTTCATTGGAGGAAAGAGCGGGAATACGGGGGGCGATTGGTGGTTCTGGAAAGACGGAGAGAAAAGGAGCGGCGACAGAGGAAAAAGGCCATTCTCAAGGCTGCCAGAGGGTTGCTCTTCCGCCAGGGAAATCGGTCTGTCACCATCGCTGATATTGCGAAAAAAGCGGAACTCAGCAAAGGTGCAATCTATCTCCATTTCAGCAGTAAAGAAGAAATCTACGCGCAGATACTGCTGGATGACATCGCGAGATTTCACATTGAAATCCTTCCTATATTCGATGGCACGGATAGCGCATCGGAATTACTCATCAGGTTCTCTTATCTGTACGCCAATTTTTTCCTCCAAGACAGGGAGCTGTTCAGGCTCCTGATGAATTTCATGATGCATGCCGATAATCTGAACCTTTCAAAAGACACAGATCAGCGAATTATTCAGGAAACAAACAAAGCAATATCGGTTACCGAGCGCATATTTCAGTACGGGATTGAGAGGGGGGAATTTCTTCTCGAGAGGGAAAATGTGAGAACCGTGAGAAATGCTTTCTGGGGGATGCTCAACGGGGTGATATCCCTGCACCTCTTTATCGGCAGAGAAGAGACCAGAGGAGAACGGATATATTCCAATATTGACGAGTGGCTGAAAATTTTCATAGAGGGTCTGAGAAAGAATGATGAGGTCCGGGACACGTTAACCGTAATGCAGAATTTTACACTTAACAAAGGAGGAGAGATATGTCGTATAAAATAAGAAAAGCCGCTGTCATAGGGGCGGGAGTCATGGGGGCGACGATAGCCGCGCACCTGGCAAATGCAGGAATTGAAAGCGTGATGCTTGATATCGTGCCTCCCTTTGATCCGAGTGAAAAGGATCTGAAAAATGGCTTGACAAAAAAGAGCAAGGCCTGGCGGAACAGTTTCGCGGCGAAAGGGTTGGAAGGTGTGATCAAGTCCAAACCGGCCAGTTTCTATTCCAAGAAACTCGCGTCGATGATCACCATCGGGAATCTTGAAGATGACTTTAATCTCCTGAAAGATGTCGATTTCCTTATCGAGGTGGTTGTCGAGAACCTTAAGGTCAAGCAGAAACTTTTCGCGAAGGTGGAAAAGGTGGTCAAGCCCGACTGCATTGTCGCCACTAATACTTCCGGTATTCCCATCAAGGATATCTCGGCGAAGATGGGGCCCAAGCTCAAGGGGCGTTTTCTGGGTGTCCACTTCTTTAATCCACCGCGCTACATGAAGCTCGTAGAGGTGATTCCCGGAAAGAGCACAAAGAAGGAAGTCGTGAGTTACATGAGGGACTTCCTGGAGAATGTAGTCGGAAAAGGCGTTGTCATCTGCAAGGATGTTCCCAATTTCATTGCCAACCGGATCGGTACCTTTGACATTTCCAATGCGATCGATACCATGGTCAGCAAGGGATTGACCGTACAGGAGATAGACGCGATCATCGCCAAGCCGCTTGGAAGACCCGGCTCCGCCATTTTCGGGACTCTCGATCTCGTTGGCCTGGATACGGGCGATCATGTAACCAAAAATCTTATTGCCGCAGTGCCGGACGACGAGATGATAGAGATCTTCAAGGGCCCCGCTTTTATGGCCAAGATGTTGGAGAATAAATGGCTGGGCAATAAGACGGGGCAGGGTTTCTACAAGAGGACGAAGGACGAAAAAGGAAAGAAAGTCAAACTGGTGCTTGATTACAAGACCATGGAGTATGCTCCTTTTGAAAAGCCCGTCTTTGAATCCCTCACAGATGCCGCAAAAGTGGCCGGAGGGTTTGAGGAAAAGCTCAAGTCCCTTTTCTATTCGGAGAAGGATGTCGCCGCTGATGTGGTCAGACAGTATCTCTGTCGTAACTTCATATATGCGGCGAACCGCATCCCGGAGATTGCCGACACAGTATATCAGATCGACAACACCATGAAGTGGGGATACAACCACAGGAAAGGTCCCTTCGAGTTATGGGATGCCGTGGGCGTGGAGAAATCTGTGGCGGTCATGAAGAAACTGGGGATGAAGGTCCCCCGGAAGATCACCCAGATGCTGGAGAAGAAGTGCAAGACCTTCTATAAGGAGAAAGCAACCGGTAAATATTACTATGACTTTAAGAAAAAGGGATACGTCAAGATGGAGGATAACCCCCGGATTATCCTTCTTCCCGATCTCAAGGCGAAGAAAAAGGTCATCCAGGAGAACGCGGGAGCCTCTCTCGTGGATATCGGGGACGGTGTGGCATGCCTCGAGTTTCGCACCAAGATGAACTCCCTCGATCAAGATATCATACAGATGATATATGACAGCTGCGATATCGTTGAGAAGGATTTTGTGGGAATGGTTGTTGCCAACCATGGCACGAATTTCTCCGTGGGTGCCAACATCTTCAACCTTCTTGTGGCGGTTCAGCAGGGACAGTGGGACGCGATCGATAAAGAGATCCACGCCCTTCAGTACGCCAACATGAGAATGAAATATCTGGATAAACCGGTCGTGACCGCTCCGGCGGGAATGGCTCTGGGAGGCGGGTGCGAGGTAGTCCTGCATGGTCAGAGATGCCAGCCTTGTGGCGAGTCATACATCGGCCTGGTGGAAGTGGGGGTCGGTTTGATTCCCGCGGGGGGAGGATGTAAAGAGTTGATGGTCAGATGCACTGAAGGTCTGCCGGATGGAATCGGTGAGGTTTTGAATATGCAGACTATTTATGAAAAGGTTCTCGTGAATATAGCTCAAGCCAAGGTGTCGACCAGCGCAATGGAGTCGATGGAACTGGGATACGTCAGAAAGACGGAAAATATCAGTCTCAACCGGGATCATCAGATATGGGATGCCAAACAGCTTGTTCTGTCCATGGCAAAAACATTCAGAAGAAAAAAAACGGACCTGATCCCCGTTATGGGTGAAAATCTGATCGGTATTGTAGATGCGATTCTGTTCAATATGAAACACGGAAACTATGTTTCCGATTATGACGTTCACGTCACGACTAAACTCGCATGGGTCCTTTCCGGCGGTCAGTGTCCTGAGAACACCTTTGTTACGGAGGACGCGATACTTGATCGCGAACGGGAAGCGTTCCTCAGTCTTGCGGGTGAGCAGAAAACACAGGATCGGGTTACCCACATGCTGACGACGGGCAAACCGCTTCGGAACTAACCACGATACATTGAACCGCGCGGGATCGTCGCGGTATCAGACAATAAGGAGGATTATTATGCGTGATGCTGTTATTGTTGAGACGGTAAGAAGTCCGGGTGGACGCTACAAGAGGGGCGGTCTTGCCCAGACCAGGGGAGACGAGATAGGGATTCAGGTTCTCAAAGGGTTGATGGCCAGAGTGCCGAAGGTAAAGCCTGAAATGGTCGACGATATCATCTGCGGGTGCTCATTTCCGGAAGCCGAACAGGGGATGAACCTCGGCAGGGTTGTAGCGCTCGGGGCTGGGTTCCCGGTAACGACCTCAGGGATGACCGTAAACCGTTTCTGCTCGTCTGGTCTTCAGTCTATCGCGGACGCTACGGCGAGGGTCAGAGCGGGATGGTCCGATTGCATTATTGCCGGTGGTTGCGAGACCATGAGCCACATCCCCATGGGGGGTTGGATCTTTCGCCCTCATCCCGAGTGGGGTGATCGCCCGATGACATATGTTTCCATGGGAGTTACCGCTGAAAACGTGGCGGCCGACTACAATATCACCCGTGAAGAGCAGGACAAGATGGGACTGGAGAGTAACCGCAGGGCCTACGAGGCCATACAGAAGGGTCTGTGGAAGGAGGAAATCATCCCCATCAATGCCTGGAAGTACAAAAAGGACAAAAAGGGGCAGTGGATCAAAGAGACCGTTGTATTCGATATGGATGACGGTGTCAGATGGCCTTCAACCATGGAGAATATGGCCAAATTGAAATCCCCCTTTAAAATGGGCGGTTCAGTAACGGCAGCAAATTCATCTCAGATGACGGATGGAGCAGCTTTCACAATGATTATGTCCGCCGATATGGCAAAAAAACTGAAGCTGAAACCCATAGCCAAGCTGACCCACTTTGCGGTCGCGGGGAACAACCCGGAAGAGATGGGGGTTGGCCCCCGTTACGCGATCCCGAAGGTCCTGAAACTGGCCGGTTTGACCACAGACGATATCGAACTCTTCGAGATCAATGAGGCCTTTGCTTCTCAGGCTTTGTATTCCTGCAGGGAACTGGGCCTGACTGAACGGTACTGGAAAGGCGATATCAATCCGAACGGCGGTGCCATCGCGATAGGCCACCCCCTGGGTTGCACAGGAGCGAAGTTAACCTGCCAGTTACTCCACGAGATGAAGCGTCGGAAACTGAAGAGAGGGATCGTTTCCATGTGCATCGGAGGCGGGATGGGCGCGGCCGGTATCTACGAGATGTTGTAATCTCTGATGATCGAATATGTCCTGTGAAAAAGCCATGGCCGCAAGCCATGGCTTTTTCGCTTTATAAACGAATCAATGCATTGCCACCAGCTCTGTGGGGATGCACAGCCACGCCGGAGCCTGGAAAATAAGTAAGGGTGGCAGCGAAGGCTGTATCTTTTGTTATCATTGTGGTATCTTTTTTAAAAATTTCAGTTCGGTTCCGTTTATTCAATTTCCACTCACCTCGGTTCGTGGGGCTGAGACACATGGCCATATATAACTGTAACCCTGAGGATTCCCGCGTTGTTTGATCGCGTCGCGGAGACGCAACATCGTTTCGGATAGTCGGGATTGTCTTTGACAAACAGATTACCCAAAGGAGGGTTCCAATGGACAAGTATCAGTTGTTTATCGACGGGCAGTTTGTGGATGCGGCGAGCGGCGAGACGTTTGAAACATGTGACCCCGGGACGGGGCTTCCCTTTGCCTCGGTCGCCCGGGCGGGCGCAGCGGATGCCGAAGCGGCGATTGCCGCCGCCCGGAGGGCCTTTGACAGCGGGGTGTGGAGCGGACTCACCCCGGCTGACCGCATGGCCAGGATCCAGGATTTCGCCGATCAGATCGCCCAGCAGGGACTGCGCCTGGCGATTACCGAGAGCATGGATGCAGGCCATATTATCAGCCTTGCCAAATACTGGCCGCTCCAGTGCATCTCATTCCTGCGCAACCTGAGCCTGGCGGCCACGAATCAATTCCCGTGGCAGGAAGAGATCCCGATATCGGGAAACGTCTTCGCGCCGGGCCGTGATTACATCCGCCGGGAACCCCTGGGGGTGTGCGTCGGCATCGTTCCGTGGAACTTCCCGCTCTATATCGCCATCTGGAAGATCGCCCCCGCGCTCATCATGGGCAACACGATGGTGGTAAAGCCCGCGACGATGACGCCGCTCACAGCCGTGATCCTCGGCGAGGCGGCCAAGGCGGCGGGAATCCCCGACGGCGTTCTCAATGTCGTCACCGGTCCGGGGGGAGAACTGGGGAAGATCCTCTGCACCCATCCCGATGTGGACAAGATCTCGCTTACCGGTTCCACGGAAGTCGGCCGCGAGATCATGAAACTGGCCGCCGACACGGTCAAGAAGGTTACGCTGGAGCTGGGGGGCAAGTCGGCGAACATCATCCTGGACGACGCGGATATCGATCTGGCCGTGGAAGGGGCCTGTTTCGGCACCTTTTTCCACCAGGGGCAGGTCTGTTCATCCGGGACGCGCGTCCTCGTCCATTCCAGCATATACGATGAGTTTCTCGAAAAGATGAAGAAACGCGCCGAGGCGCTCAGAATCGGCTATCAGCTCGATCCCGCCTCGCACCTTGGACCGCTGGTGAGCGGCGACCAGATGGCGACGGTCGAAAGATATGTGAAGATCGGCCGGGAAGAAGGGGCCGAGGTGGTCACGGGAGGTGGGCGCGCCGAGGTCTCGGGGCTCGACGGCGGTTTCTATTACAAGCCCACGATCTTCACGAAGGTCAAGAACAGCATGCGCATCGCCCGGGAGGAGATCTTCGGGCCGGTGGTGTGCGTGATGAAATACGACAGCGACGAAGAGGCGGTCGCCATCGCCAACGATTCGCTCTACGGCCTGGCGGGGGGCGTCTTTTCAAGCGACACGGCGCGGGCCGAGCGGATCGCCCGCGGTGTCAGGACGGGGACGATGTGGATCAACAACTTTCACATGTTCGCGGATTTCTGTCCCTTCGGCGGCTACAAACAGTCCGGAATCGGAAGCGATTTCGGACTGGAATGCCTGCACGGCTTCACGCAGGTCAAACGGGTCCATATCAACTCGATGGCGGATGCCAGGACCAACATGACCTGGCAGCTTCTTTCCGACTATAAGAAGATGGATGGCTTTTCGTACCTCTGCCCGACAAACGTTATCGCCGGGCACGGGACGCTGGCCGCGATCAACAAGACGGTGGCGGATCTGGGGTGCCGGCGGGCATTGATTGTGACCGACCCCGGCGTCCGTGATGCGGGGCTGGCTGACTTGGCCGGGAGCGCCCTGGCCGATTTCTGCGTGGGAATCTTCGACAAGGTTCCTCCCGATCCCGACCTGGAGACAGTGGACGCGGCGACCGCATACGCGCGTGACCTCCGGGCCGACTGTATTGTCAGCGTCGGCGGCGGGAGCGTCATCGATACGGGAAAGGGGGTCTGCGTCGTCCTGAAGCGGGGCGGGAAGGCCAACGATCATCTGAACCTGCTGACGCTGACCGAACCGCAGACGCCCCATGTCGTCATCCCCACCACGGCGGGGACCGGATCGGAGGTCACCAATATCTCGGTTCTCACCAGCCACGGGGCGGGCCGCAAGCTGTTCATCGTCGATAAGTACATCACTCCCAATGCGGCGATCCTCGACCCCCGGTTTACGATGTCGCTCCCGAGACGGATGACCGTCGCCACGGCCATGGACGCCATGACCCACGCGATCGAGGCGATGATGAGCATCATGTCCAACCGGATCTGCGACGCGCAGGCCCTGCAGGCGATCCGGCTGATCAATGAGAACCTGCCGCTGGTGGCCGCCGACGGGAAGAATGAAAAAGCCCGCCTGAACCTGCAGATTGCCGCGACGCTGGCGGGCTGGGCCTTTACGATGGCGCAGGTGGGGCTGGCGCACGCGATGGCGCACACCCTGGGGACGCTTTTCCACCTGCCGCACGGCGAGGCCTGCGGGATCGTCCTGTCCAAGGTCATGCGCTATAACGTCGATCATGCAACCGACGCGCTGGTCCTGGTGGCCAAAGCCCTGGATGTGGGGACCGCCGGGATGGAGACCCGCGACGCGGCGCTGGCCGCGGCCGATGCGGTCGAGGCGCTGATGAAGCAGGTAGGGCATCCGCTCAGGCTGCGTGATGTCGGCATTACGGAAGACAGCCTGGATATGGCGGCGTTCCACGCGGTCTGCGACACGGCGGCACTGTTCAACGCCCGTCCGGTCAACGATCCCGGGGAAGTCGCGGCGCTGTATAAGGAGGCGTACTAAGAGACATGAAGATCGGATTTGTTCAGTTTGAGCCGTTGTTCGGCGATGTTGACGGGAACCTGGAACGGGCAGGGGAACTTATCAGGAAATCAGATGCGGATATCCTGGTCCTCCCTGAGCTCTTCAATACCGGGTATGTCTTCAGATCGAGGGAGGAAGCGGTCTCCCTTGCCGAGCAGGTTCCGGAGGGAAAAACAACGCGGGCTCTGTGCGATCTGGCCCGTGAGAATGGGGTCTTCCTCGCGGGCGGCCTCGCCGAGAAGGACGGCGGCAGGATCTTCAACGGGGCCGTCCTCGTCTCCCCGGACGGATACGTCGGCAGGTACCGCAAGACGCACCTCTTCTTCGAGGAAAAGCTCTGGTTCGATCCCGGCGATGAGGGGTTCAGCGTCCACGATATCGGGATCTGCACCGTGGGGATCATGATCTGTTTCGACTGGTTCTTCCCGGAATCGATGCGCATCCTCGCCCTCAAGGGGGCCGACCTGATCTGCCACCCCTCGAACCTGGTGATGCCCTTCTGCCAGGAATCCATGAAGACCCGCTGCCTGGAGAATCACGTCTTCGCGGTCACGGCGAACCGGATCGGGACCGAGGCGCGGGAGGACCGGTCGCTCCGTTTCACCGGCATGAGCCAGATCACCGGCCCCGACGGAACGATTCTCTGCCGGGCCGGCGACGATTCGGAGGAGGTGCAGACCGTGGAGATCGACCCGGCGGAGGCCCGCGACAAGAACGTCAACGACTACAACAACCTCTTAGCGGACCGGAGGCCGGGCTTCTACGGAGATCTCGTCGGGAAAAGGACGAAGGGGTAGAAAACGGCATCCCGGAAACTCATCGACTCAGGCGTTGGAAAAGAAGAAGTATACATTCAATACGGTCAGTGGTACGGCGCGCCATGAAATGCTGGATTACGAAAAGCGGCATTACCATTCACAGGGTCGTATGGGGACGGTGCAACTGCTACCTGGTCTCGAACGGGGACAGGTTTCTCCTGGTTGATGCGGGAAGTGAAAAAAGCTGGAAAAGCCTGGACAGAGGCATTCAAAGCCTCGGTGCAACAAAAGATTCGCCGATTTCTCTGGTGCTGACCCACTGCCATTTCGACCATGCCGAAAACGCGGCCATATTCAAGAAAACCTACAAGGCCTCAATTATCGTTCACACAAGCGAGGCGGATTGTTTGAAGAACGGGGACAATCCCCCTATCACCGGAACAATATTCCTGACGAAGATCCTGACCGGCATGGCGGCCGGGACAGGACTGCTTGCCCGGCTGAGGTACGAACCGGCCGATTACGATGTCCTCGTCGACGAAAAACTTGCGTTGGAACCCCTGGGATTTCTCGGATTCATTCTCCATACGCCCGGGCATTCGCCGGGATCGATCAGCGTAGTGATCGATAACGAAGCAGCCATTGTCGGCGATGCGATGTTCGGCGTATTCAGCGGTTCCGTGTTCCCTCCCTTCGCGGATGACACAAGATCGATGGTTGAAAGCTGGAAGAAGCTCCTGGATACGGGGTGCGACATCTATCTGCCGGCCCATGGATGGGAGCGACGCAGAGATGTCCTGGAAAGGCAGTACGAAAAGTACAGAAAGGTGTACGACCTGTAGCCTCAAAAAAAGGAAACTTCAAACTCCTTGACAATTTTCATGAAAGTCGTATCATCCAGCCGTTGCGTTCATTCAGACGGATTTCATAACCGGGTTTGCTTCTTTTAACATTGGAAAGAGGAAACTATGGACGGATACTACCAGAGCCCCGTTTCTCACAAAGAGGCGGGGTTTTTTATTTTTCAGAAAAAATCTAATCGTAACTCCAGTGGGCCGCCTACAGCGGCCACTGTGCTTTTCGTTCGGCAATATTGTAAACGGGTGCTTCAATATTGCCTGACATAATGGAAGACAAGCACTCTAATATTGAAGGTATATTCCAAATCAAGGAGAAAATTATGGCAGATAATATCGAGGAAGTTGAAGTCGTATTGGTCAATGATAAAGTTCAATTCAATGGAATTTCTCAAGCTCATCCAAACATGAATGTTACGTTTGATTATAAACCACCGATGGGTGATGGGAAAGGGTTTAATGGACTCGAATTATTACTTCTAAGTCTCTCAGGGTGTAGTGGAACGGCAGTCGTGTATCTCCTGCGAAAAATGCGAAAACAGGTTTCTGGATTCAAAGTCTCTGCAACAGGCATCAGAAGGACGGAACTCCCCATAAAATTCGAAACCATTACCTTAAAATTTAACGTAGAATCTGATAACGCCACAGATGCAGAGATAGAAAAGGCCATTCGGTTAGCGGAAGAATCTATGTGTCCGGTTTGGCAGATGATCAAAAATAATGTTGTGGTGGAAACTGAATTTAGCCTTCTACAGCCATAACAGAGGGGGGCGAATATCGGGCAGTTCCAGTTTCAAGGAAAACCGGGACAGATTGATTTTCCTAATCACAACCTCTTTACCGACAGGAACCCTGAATTCTACGGCGGCATCGTCGGGAAGAAAACGAAGGGGTAAGAGACAGAAAAAGAGGCATCCGTTTTCCACTTGGATTTTAGGTGTGCGATAAAACCCTTCTGGGAAAGTATAGTCGTGCTTATCTTACTTTACTCATGAGTAAAATCGATTGCGGAATTCGGATTGTGGCAAAAAATGGAAGACCCGGCCGTTTACGCCGGATGGTATTCCTGAAACTCCTTGACAATTTTCATAAAAGTCGTATCATCCAGCCGTTGCGTTCATTCAGACGGATTTCATAACCGGGTTTGCTTCTTGTAACAGCAGAAAGAGGAAACTATGGACGGATACTGCCAGAGCCCCGTTTCTCAAACAGAGACGGGGCTTTGTGTTTTGGGGGCACAGTAACCAGTATGGCGCATCGGAAAAATAAATCTGTCCCCTTTTTCATTGTGAATGTATTGTACCACGCATGTCAATAGTGTGCCTGTAGAGTTCTTATCAGAAGTTTTCGACACATTCTTAAGCGCGTCTTATGCCGTTAATGTTCTTCATGCAGTGGTTTTTATGGGTTAGGTGTTTGCGAACATTCGTTTATCTTTTTCATAGTGCCCGCCAACTTTTCAAGTTGCTCCGTGATAGCCGTCTTTAGTTCGCCTTCTATATATTCAGGGGTGCTAAAACCCATATCCTCCATTTCCATCTTACAACCATAGGGGTGCAAGTCTTCATCTGTGCTTATTTGACATTCTATATAATACAGAATGGGAAACTTGCTGTTTTTTATTTTTATTTCGCAATACAGCACGGCTGGATTGCTGCCATAAAGGGATCTTCTGCGAGCCCTTTCCCTGCTGTAAAATTCATCCAAAGACATGTTGCCTCTTCCTACAGCATTGAATGACCGGTGAAAAGCTTCGTCCTTAGCATTATGGAAAGGTAGATCGCCTTTGATAAGGCGATTAAATTCATTATTAAAGTGATCTACAATCTCTTTAGATGGTTTTGTTGAGTATTTTCCTTTGGATACTAACTTTAAACTTAAAGCATCTCCGCTTCCATAATTTTGATCGCGGATGTCAATTCTTTTGTCGGCCCAATATTTAATATCTCGATATTCTTGATAGTAATCATCGCAATAATCGGCTAAAACTGTCACGCACCAACCAAAAACAGCGAAAAGCACAATGGAGATGATAATTTTTTTCATGATACCGCCCCTTATAGCTTTTTGACCGCTACTTAACCTCCCTTCCCTTCGCTATCATATCAATGGCGCGAGAATCAAGACATAAAATAATGGTTGGAAAGCCTCCGAAACAGCCAAAATCGCCTTTGTCTGCGAAAAAAAGGGGACAGATTTATTTTTCTAGAGACAGGGAAAGCCCGACCATTTTTAAGAGGCGGAATTTTGCTATTGACAACCCCCTCTTGTTCCGCTAAATAGAAACAAACTTCAGGAGCAGTGGGATAATACGATGATACAGACAACTTCAGGATTGACTAATTGGTGGTGGCGGATCTCGGAGGAGAGGTTCGTCTGCCGGTAGGTTCCTGAATCATACAGATCGCAAGCCGCGGAGAATCTTTCCAGTATTCTCCGCGGCTTTTTTGTTTTCAAGACTGAATCCGAAAAAGGCCGTGACCGATCACGGCCTTTTTTATTTTTAAGACAGAGGTGCATGACATGTACAGCCCATCGTTTCAGACATTTGAAAGACTCGCCCGCGAGGGGAACCTGATCCCCGTTTGCCGGGAGATCCTGGCCGACACGGAGACCCCCGTTTCGGTCCTTATGAAACTTCGCTCCAAAACACACGCCTTTCTTCTGGAGAGCGTCGAGGGGGGAGAGAAGTGGGGCCGCTACACCTTTCTCGGCTCCGATCCCCGCGTGATCTTCCGGGTGAGGGGGGAGGAGGTCCTGATCCAGGAGAACGGTACA
>CAZAST010000004.1:0-29708 GCA_964487805.1 uncultured Syntrophaceae bacterium | reverse complement strand
AACAAGGCAAATTCAGCCGACGCAAAAAGCCGCGCGACTGATTAGCAGCGTTATGCATGACGAAAGGATGGTAATGTCATGAGAAAACTTGCTATCGCTTTAGCTTTTTTTTTGCTGGCCGGTTGTGCAACGACGTATCAGCCCAAAAGTTTTACAGGCGGATACAGTGAGACACAACTTGGTGAGAATATATTTCAAGTATCATTCCGGGGCAATGGCTATACCAGCCGCGAACGAGCTTCCGACTTCAACCTACTTCGTTCTGCTGAACTCACGCTAGAGAGGGGCTTCCGCTATTTTGTTATTGTCGATTCGGAAAAATATGCCAAAACTGGAACTTATACAACCCCTACGCAGTCATACACTACTGGTAGCGCATATGGCTCTGGTAATTATGTATATGGCAGAGCAACAACGACTACCTACGGTGGGCAGACCTTTTCCATTACCAAACCAGGGATCATGAATACCGTACTTTGCTTCAAGGAAAAACCTGAAATGGGCTGTCTATTATTTGATGCTAAGTTCATTGTCAAGTCTATCAAACAAAAGTATAGAATCAATTGATGCATAACAAGGCTTTTGCAGCGGATCGCAAAAAGCCGCACCCGCTGAAAAACAGCGTTATCCCTTGTTCATCCAAGAGGAAAGTCGCACCTTTTCCCTTACTCTCCCTGTCCGGGCATTCTTCCCCCTATCTTGCCCACTTTTCCAAGGCCGTAGAGAGAAAAGACCACCATGAAGCTCTTGTCGTCGGGAGAGTGGGTAAAGCTCAATTCAACGCTCCAGCACTGTCTGTGGTAATCCAAGGCATAGGTGGCTTCGAGGGTTTTCTTGTCGAGTTCGTTCTTCCTCACGGCATACCACAGGTCGAGGGAGTCCGTTGCTTTTGCCTTCAGATAGACATTGATCGCCTCCACCGAATTCTGGGTATACCGGTATTCGGTGGTGAGAGAATCGCCGCGCGGATCACTGATATTGACGATGGAATTCAACGACTCCCACTCTCCTCCGTTGACGTTGAACTGGGCATCGGAATCTATGGAGAGATAGGAAAAGGGATTGAAGTCGAGCTCGGAGGTGACATTGCCGAAGGGTCTTCTGGGCTCAATGGATCCGCCGGTATCCCTCCGCGCCTCCTTGATGTCATAGGGCTGGCTCAGTTTGAATCGGAGAAACTCCCGGTATGTTTTTCCGCCCGCCTCATCTTTCAGCCGGGCTACCAGGGTGTTAATGATCGCATAGGTTGCCGTGTTTGTCTCCGCCACCCCGGCAAGAAAATCGGGTACGTCGCCCTGATATATATAGGGGATGTACGAATACGTCACTTCAGGCCTGATAGCGTGCCGAATCTTGTCTATGACCTCCCCCCCCACATTGAAGATCCTGCTGACTTCACTGGTAAGGGTCGCGCCCGCCGTGTACAGTTCACGACTGCCGTCCTTATCCTCGGCGCTTGTCCCGGAACCGCTGTACGAACTGTCCCAGGTTGTCTCTCGCAACCCCAATGAGGGGATAAATTCCAGATATTCATAAAAGCTGAGCGGCAATGAAAAGACCGGGTAGATATCCAGGACATTGCCCCGGTATCCGGTAGTCCGGTAATAGTTGCCGAATGAGGACGTCAGTTCAAAATCAAAGGGGGAACCGAAAATGGGCTGCTTCATTCCCGTGAAGGTGACCTCGGGATACTTTTGCAGTGTTTCGTCGTTGGAGGCGCTCTGAAAGTTATCCGTATATTCGGCAAGGGCGGTGGCGTTAAAGAGGCTCCATTCCTTGACAAGGCGGGCCGTCGAGGTCAGAGACGGCAAAGATTTATTGGCCTCGAACGAGACATTGCCGAATGTGCGGTCACTGTTTGGCCGGTAGTGAGTCATATAGTAGTTATACGAATCGAAGTCCCTGAAATACCAGCGGTCCGACACCCTCTGGACATCCGTCTTCAGATAGAATCCCGGGCTGAATGTGGTCTGCGTATCCAGATAATAGGACCACCGCTTATCGTTATCCTGCCAGTTTCTGTCCGGAAATTCGGAATTTTCGGAATCCTCCGAGTCCATGGTGTCGTTGAGAAAATCGCCGTAAAGCGTCCCATAGGAATCTTCGCTGAGAATATACCGAAACTCAGCCCCCTCCTGGAACCCTCTCTTGGTCATATAGCGCTGGTAAAAGGTGGCATCGGTGTTTTCCGAGATGGCCCAGAAAAAAGGGATTTCCACATCCAGACCCAGTTTGTCGGTGGAGTAGGCAAGATGGGGAGGTAAGAGTCCCGTCTGCCGGGTCGTCTTGGCGGGGAAGATAAAATAGGGAAGATAGAAAATAGGGATATCTTTTACCTCAAAGGTCCCGTGCTTGAGGTATCCATATCCGTCAATGGTGACCTCGACGTCGCTCCCCGTAAACTTCCAATCGGGATTCTCACCGTCACAGGTCGTCGCCTCTCCCTTTTTCAGAAAATAGGTCGCCTCACCCCTTTTTTCTATGGTATCCCCCTTGAGATAGAGATGGTTCTTTTCAAGAAAAACCGTACCGCCCGATATGAGCCCCGTCTCTCGTTCGATATTGAAATCCGCTTTTTCCCCCTGGAGGATATCTTCGCCGCTCTGTATGAACACATGCCCTTCGGCCGTCGCCTGATTATGCAGCCTGTCCAGCGTGACATCGTCGGCCTTGATGACCCCTCCCTCAAAAGTAATGACCACGTTTCCGCTGGCCTGATAGGTCCTGGAATCACTGTCATAGGAAAGACGATCCGCCTCGATGTCAACTCTCTTTGGCGTGTCCGGCACGTAGGCAAAGGCGGGACCTCCGCACATTATCAGGAACAGTGCCACAAAAAACAGCGCAGGCGTTTTCTTCACGATGGATACTCCCGTCGGTTCGCAAATGCAGAGGGCTGTATCTACTATCACAGAAGCCCGTTTTTCGGAAAGCCAAAAATCAGTCCGCCGCTGGGATGATCGGGCGGAACACACTATACGAAGTGCCTGGCATGGATGGCAAGGCGCAACCGTTTTATTCCTCTGCCATGCGCTTTTTAACAAAGGGTACCGGTTCTCCCATAAAGAAGGGATCCCTTGACAATGTCTTGATTTTAAAATACAAGGACAAGAAAAATCAGCTGGCTGACACCGGTCAGTCAGCGCCTTGAACCTCACGAAATACACATATGGGAGACTAACAGTGCAGGAAGCCTTGGCAGTCACTTCAGCGGATATTGGAAGACATTTTCACGGAAACGTCCTCAGCATGATTCTGGATTCGGGACCCATGGTGCAATTTGTGCTTCTCTTGCTCCTCTTCTTTTCCGTGGTTTCATGGGCCATCATTCTGACAAAATATCGGATGATTAAACGTTCCAAGAAGGAAAACGATCTCTTTCTGGACCGGTACATGAAGATCAATAAGCTGTCGGATGTCTTCCCCGAATCAAAAAAATTCCGATATTCCCAGATCGCAACGATTTTCAGGGCCGGGTACACCGAACTGGTCAAGATCGCCGGGGTCAGGAAAGAAAACCTGCCCGAGAAAGACACCGATGCCTCGTGGTCACTGGAGATGAAGGGCATGGATAACATTGAACGGGCTCTGAACAGGGCGTGCGATGCCGAGGCGACAAAACTCGAAAGTTCACTGGGGTTTCTCGCAACAACGGGGAGCGCGTGCCCCTTCATAGGGCTCTTCGGAACCGTATGGGGAATCATGAACGCCTTCAAGGGCATCGGCGTGAAGGGCTCCGCCACACTGGCGGTAGTGGCCCCGGGGATATCGGAGGCCCTCATAGCCACCGCTGCCGGACTGGCGGCAGCCATACCGGCGGTTATCTTTTACAACTATTACACCAACAAGGTACGAACCATGACGGTGGAAGCCGACAGCTTCTCTTCGGAATTTCTTAACATCGTGGAACGGTATTATACAAAGAGCACCCGCAGATGAGGCATTCACGCAACCGTAGAAATGTCGAAAAACGACCCATAGCGGATATCAATGTTACACCCCTTGTCGATGTGGTGCTGGTGCTGCTGATAATTTTCATGGTTACCGCCCCCATGCTGCAGATGGGAATCGACGTCAATCTCCCCCGCGTAAAGGCCAAGACAGTCGATGTGGGCGAGGAGAAACTTATTTTGACCATTAATAATCAGGAAGAGATTTTCATCAACAAATACCGCACATCCATAACAGATTTGAAGCCCAAGCTGGAGGGCATCTTCGCCTCGCGAATCGACCGGGAGATATTCATGCGTGCGGACGAGAAAGTCCCATACGGGTTCGTGGTTCGTGTTATGTCTGAAGTACGCAAGGCCGGTGTTGATAAACTGGGCATGATTACCGAATCTCCAAAGGAATAGGCATGACTTTTTTCATGGAGGCGCTGAAAAAAAATCATGACGACACCACGGGCCTGAACAACATGGTCGTGTTCTCCTTCCTCCTCCATGCCCTCATCCTTTCAATCATATTCTTTTCCCCGTCCATGCCCTCCCCCCGGTGGACCTTCGGGCCGTCATACATGGTGGATCTGGTGAGTCTGCCTTCAAGCGCTGTGGATGTGCGCTCTTCCGAGGAGATACCCAGAGAGGTGCTCAGCATGGACCGCCGGGATCATTCAAGGGTCATGAAAAAAGAGGCCGGAACAGACTTGGGAGTCCCCGTCAGGGAAGCAAAAACGCATAAAAAAGAAGCGGCAAGCGTGAGTACGGCAATAGAAAGTATGAAGAAAAAAGCCTCCTCTCCGGCCGTTCCTCCTCCTTCAGCCGCTGCCGCAGAGGCTTCCCAGCCCGTCGCGTCTTCCAGCCAGCCTGAGCTGAATATGCAGATGACCGTTTATTACTCGGTTATCTGGTCAAAGATAAAGGAACAATGGGCCCTTCCGGAGGGCATCCTGAACAAATCCGATCTTGAAACGGTCATCGAGGCACAGATTCTGAAAGATGGCAGCGTGGCCGCCTTGAGTTTCGAAAAGCAATCAGGTAACAGATACTTTGATGAATCAGCCTTGAAAGCGATTAAAAAAGTGGGGAAATTCCCCCCCCTCCCCGAATGGCTGAACAAGGAATATATTGATCTGGGGATACGGTTCCGATCATCGGAATTATAGGGCCGGATATCAGATCATGATATCGCCGGAGCGTCAACCTGCTCCACTGCGGAGGGAAACCCCGGTAACCGTTCCGTTTTTCATTGGCGGCAGGCAGGCCTCCGTCAGTCCCGCTCTGATTGGAATCACGAAGAAACTCTGAGAGGAGCGGTCAGCTTGATCGCAGGAGAGATAATGCGCAAAATACTGGGTATTTTAATTTCTTTATTCGTTCTCTGGGGCAGTTCCCCGGCCTGTGGCAAGGTGTATATCGATATCAATTCTCCGACGTTTCAGAAATTCCCGGTGGCCATCCCTGAATTCAAGGATACGGGTGACACTGAACCGGGAAAGAATCTGTCCGTATGGTTCGCCGAACAGCTGTCCCGGACTTTAAGTCTGACCGGATTTTTCCAGATCATCGGTCGCGACGCCTTCCTCGAGGATCAGAAAAGCGCGGGCATAACGAGTGAAGGGATAGATTTCCCCAGCTGGTCCTTAATCGGCGCTGATTTCCTGATCAAGGGGGAAATCAGCAATGATGGGAACACACTTGACGTGAAACTTGTCCTGTTCGACGTCATAGAGGGGAAATTCGTTACCGGGAAGAGATACTGGGGGAAAGCAGCGGAAAAGAAGACCATGGTCTTGAAGTTCGCTGACGAGGTCCTCCTCGCGTTGACCGGAAGAGGTGGCATCTTTGACACGAAGATAGCCTTTGCCGGGAAGGAGGGGAACCGTTCCGAGATATATACCCTGAATTTTGACGGCTCTGACCCCGTCAGGATAACCACCTTAAATTCTCTTACCCTTTTTCCCCGGTGGTCGCCGGATGGATCAAAGATTGCTTTTACGTCATACAGGGATGGAAACCCCGACTGTTACATCACGGATGTGGCCAGTGGAAGGACACAAAAGATATCCGCCTTCAGGGGGCTGAACCTTCCCGCTTCCTGGTCCCTCGACGGCACAAAGCTGCTCCTGGTCCTCAGCAAGGACGGCAATGAGGAAATCTACCTAAAGCACCTTGACAGCGGCAAGCTTGAGCGCCTGACGAACAATCGCGCCATAGATGTCTCTCCCGCATGGTCAACCGACGGTAAAAAGATAACCTTCGTGTCCAGTCGTTCCGGTTCTCCGCAGATCTTTGTCATGGATTCGGAAGGGAAAAACGTAAGGAGGGTGACATTCGAAGGTTCGTACAACACCTCACCTTCATGGTCCCCGGATGGGACCAGAATCGCCTACGAGGGATCGGCAAACGGGTGCTTTCAGATATTTTCCATCGGGGAGGATGGCCACAATCCCATGCAGCTCACCTTTGAGGCAGGTGGAGGGGAATCGCCCTCCTGGTCACCGGATGGACGGTATCTGGCATTTTCATCGAAGAGAGGCGGTCGGGAACGGATATGCGTCATAAATGCTAATGGACTGAATCTACGAGTGTTACCGGACATACCCGGAGTGAATTCATTTACGAACCCCTCCTGGTCCCGGCGTCTAAATTTATATTGAATTTACAACCGTTTTGTGTTTAAAAGGGAAAAGAAGAAGGGTTGTTCTCATCTCGAAACATTCCTTGGGAGAAATTCAGCCATAGCGAATTACCTGTATTTCTCATAATCAGGGGCTTCCACGCGAAGGCATCGCGCATTGTTTTGGAGGCTGTTCCGGTGCTCTGAAAAAAGAGTCCTCTACCGGAAAAGTAGATGAGGAAAGAACTGCCCGGAAAAATTACACGGCAAGGAGGGTAAAATGAAGAAAAATTCCATTATGGTAGGTTTGTTAGTGCTCGCATGCAGTTTCTCGATCATGTTCGTTTCGGGGTGCGCTACGGACCAAGCGGTAACAACTGAAACCGGCACCATCAAAAGCGATGCCACCAGGGATCAAGCCCTTGCAGCGGAAACCGCCAAGGCTGAGATCGAAGCCAAAGCGGCCGCCGATAAGGCCGCCGCAGAAAAAGCAAAAGAACAGGCGCGCCTGCTGGCGGAAGCTACCGCGTTCAAGAATATACACTTCGCCTTTGACCGGTACGATCTGAATGCCGAGGCACGCAACATACTGGGTGGGCTGGCCGACTGGCTTTCGAAACAGGGAGCTTGGGTGGTAACCATTGAAGGACACTGTGACGAACGGGGCACAGCGGAATACAATATGGCTCTGGGCGAGAGACGAGCTGAATCTGCTGCCGCCTACCTCTCGAGTCTGGGCATTTCCAAAGATAGAATAGCCACCATCAGTTACGGCGAAGAGAGACCGCTGGATCCCAGAAGCAATGAAGAAGCATGGACGAAAAATAGAAGAGGCCACTTTGTGGTAGTCCCCAAAAAATAATACGGGGGTTTTCTCTTGAAACACTCGCTGTTCCTTTTTCTCGCCATAACTTTTGCATGCGCGGGATGCGCCTTGCAGGAAGACCTCTATCGGTCAGAAGCGCGTCTTACGGCAAAAATAACGGCCGTGGAGAAACTCGTCGAAGAGAACAGTGAATCCATAAAGTCCAGCAGAACGGCTCAGGCTGATGTGGGCGCAGATTTGATTGATGTGAGGGATAGCCTGCAGAAATTACGGGGCGCTACGGAGCGACTGGATGTAAAAATATCAGCCCTTGAATCGAAGGTTGCGGAACCGCGTGCCGGTCTGGACGATATTTCTAAACGGTTGGCATATCTTGAGGCGTATCTGGGCACAGGCAAGGATGGACCCCCGGAGGGCGATGAAGAAGCAATTATTGGCTCATCCGAGATGGGGGAGCCTGCCGCAAGGGAAGAGGCGTATGCCAAAGCCTATGGCATGTTCAAAAGTGGACAGTACGATACCGCGAGAGATGAGTTTCGAAAGTTTCTGAAGGCCTTTCCCGATACCGAATATTCAGACAATGCGCAGTTCTGGATTGGGGAATGTTATTATTTCCAAGGAAAATATGAAGAGGCAATCATAGAATACGAAGCGGTTATTCAGAAATATCCCAAGGGGAACAAGGTTCCCAACGCCCTGCTGAAGCAGGCATTCTCTTTTCTGAAGCTTGGCGATACCTCCAGCGCCAAGTTGCTGCTGCAGGGGATTATCAGAGATTACCCAAACACCACGCCTGCGAGTGTGGCCAGAAAAAGATTGATCGATATCAAGGAATAACCCTTATACCGGTTGGATTGCATATGTCGATCCAACCGGTATAAGCTCTTATCCAAAGAATTTGATTCCCTTCATCGATGTATGGGTACCGGCGTGATCCCGGGAGGAACGGGAAGATCAAAGAGTTCCCCGTCTCCGGCCGGTGCGGTATCCATGTCGAGATATCGTATTTCCATCCGTGACCATCCCCCCGCCCCGTATACATCCAGGCGTATCCGCTGCGGAAAGGATCTGCCGTTCACCAGGGCATGGTTTGTGAATGCCGCCTTCCAGAGTATCCGGCCGTCCTCACATTCCTCGGCACCTATCAAGGTGTTGGCTTCGAGATCTATCCACAATGATCTCCTGCTCTTCCCCGACGTTATATCAATACGGTATGACTCTCCCTCCACATATCCGGAAAGGGACCCTTCCTCCGTACAGGGAGGAGGGAGACCGGCAAGGAGTGGAACCATATCGGCGGGAGAAAGAAACACCCTGAAGATGAGGAAGATGTTTTCGCGTGTGGGAGTATCCACATAGAATGTAGCCTCCCCCGGCAGGAACACTTTGAGAAATTCTTCGTTTGCGGAAAGGAAGAAGTCAGCCGGGCCGAAGAAGGGTATCGCCTCCACACGAATGCTGGAAGGCATCCGAAGGACAAGCGCCACCTTCCGCGAATAGTCCCCATCGGGAGAACTCAGAGAGATTCGGGCCGTAGCCCGCATTATCTCGCCTCTGACCGGTCGGGCGATCTTTTTGAGAATATCCTGGGGACCCGGCGCAGTCACGGGCGTCTTCACCTCCGGCAGCTTCCCGTGAACACACCCGGAAAGGATGAAAAGCGCAAGACACGCAGCTATGATATCTTTTTTACTCACTGGGTAGGTGTATATCCCGTATCTTTTCCTTCAGTTCATCGTTATCCGAGTTATGGCCAAGGGCCTTTCTGTATACCTCCAGCGCCTTTTCCATCTGCCCGTTCTTTTTATAGGCATCGCCGAGGTGTCCCGCGATGGCCGGATCTGTGGGAAGAAGGTCCAACGCCTTTTCCAGATACTCAATGGCCAGGGCGAGTCTGTCTTGCCGAAAATAAACCCACCCGAGACTGTCCATGATATAGCCGTTATCCGGCTTCAGCCGAAGAGCTTTTTTGATCAGCATTTCGGCCTCGTCAAGACGCTCCCCCCGATCCGCATAACTGTACCCGATAAAGTTGAGCGCGTCGGCGTTGTCCGGATCAAGCTTCAGCAGGGCCTCCATCTGCTCTATGCTTTCCTGATGCCTGTTCTCCTTGCTGTATACAATCCCTAACCGGTAGTACAAATCAGTGTCACGGGGGGAGAGGGAAATACCTTTTTTTAGAATATCTTCGGCATCTTCCAACCTTCCCGCTTCTTCGTACAGAGCGCCGAGAAACAGGTGGAATTCTGGATCTTTGCTTCCTTTTTCCACTTCCTTTCTGATCAGTTCAATCGCCTCGGAGACATTGCCGGTTTTTTTCAGGATGAAACCCATTCTGACGCGGGCGGAGGCGTACAGGTCCGATTTTTCGGATATGAGTTCGAGCTCCTTGAGAGCGTCCGCATTCTGGCCTTTTTTTTCGTACGCGGAAGCAAGGAAGTATATGGCCCTCTCGTTGCCGGGCTGTTCCCGAAGGAGGGCGAGGAATTCTCCTATGGCCTTGTCATAGTCCGTGTCCCCCAGGAGATAGGCGAGGGCCAGGGAAAACCTCGCGTCGGCAAGAGAACTGTCCCATTTCAATATCCTCTCAAACTCCTCAGCAGCGAGCCCATATTTCTTTGACTTCATCAGAGCGTTCCCCAACTCGAATCGCACCTGAACATCTGCCGGATGGGACCGGAGATACTGCTCATAGATCGTGACAGCCTTCTCACAGGTATCCCGGGAACGGTACAGAACTCCCAGATCCACCAGCGCGGGCCTGAAGTCGGGTTTTATATCCAGAGTCTTTTGAAACCATATCTCTGCGTCGTCATATCTGTTCATCGCGGCATATGTCTTCGCAAGATAATAGCTGCCCATCGCGTTGGATGGGTCCATGCTCAGGAGCCTGTTCAGCACATGGATCGCCTCATCGTATTCCTGATTCTCGCGGTAGAAGAGGCTGAGAAAAAGGTACGCCTCTCGTTTTCCGGGATCGATACCAATGACTTTTTGGTATACCTCTATGGCATCTTCGTATCTCTTGAGATTTCCGTAGAGGCTTCCCAGGAGCACAAGGGAATCGACGTATTCAGGGGCGGATTCGATCGCCCGCTCCAATAGCAAGACCGCTCTATCCATCTCTTTTTTCTGTATGTACAGTCCGGCAAGCTCCGTCATAAGATAGGAAGATTCCAGATCAAACCTCAAGGCATTTTCATATTCCTCGATGGCTCTGTCAATCTCTCCCTGAACCGCAAAAAGGACTCCCCTGGAATAATGATAATACCCTTCCGGTGAAGAAACATATCTGTCCTTCTGATCCTCCTCAGGGGGCAGGGAAACACATGCCGCAGCACAGAGAAGGGCGACAATGACAAGGAATATCTTTTTTGTGGTCTGTATGCTGTTCATTATATGTGGTTCGCGCCTCCCCAAAAATCCTTCTTTCCCTTACCGAGGAGAAACGCTCATCCCTTCATCCGGGGAATTTCCATTCGTGATTCAGGCGATCCAGGCAACTGGAGGAAATTTATCGCGGCCATCGTTCGTTTATTCGATCAGGTCGGAGAGCGGCACGATGCGGACGGCATGATCCCGGAGGAGCGGAACAGCCGCGCCGATTGCCCGTACCGTACTTTTATGGGGATGACCGATAACAATCATGGTACTCCACGAATCTTTCCTGTCCACAATGCGATGCATTATATGGATGGCCTCTTCGAATTCACAGTCATTATCAAGGAATATGTCCCTCCCGGCATAGGGCAGCCCTATTCGTTTCGCGACCGCCAAACCCTTTGACTCGTTCGTTGTCAGGCTGTCCAGAAAAAAAAGTCCCCTTCTTTTAAGATCCTGGAGTACCAGCGTCACCTTCTCTTCATCTTCCATGAATCGCGAACCCATGTGATTATTGACGCCCGCTATATGGGGAACGCTCAGGATATCTCCCTCAAGTCGATTCAGTATCTCACGGTCATCCATTTTCAGCAGAAGGGCACCCTCTCCCGGACACCGTTCCGGATACCCATGGGGTTCCATAGGCAGGTGAAGGAGCACCTCCTTGCCGGCTTTATAGGCCCGGCCCGCAACCTCAGATGAATGGGGAAGGTGGGGGAGAACGGAGATCGTTACGGGAGCATCTATGGCAAGGATCTCGCGGAGCACCGATAGATCATACCCCATATCGTCAATAACAAAGGCTACTCTATTCCGTGAGACTGATTGTTTGGAAACGCTTGCGGCCGGTTTCTCCCTTTCGGCTTTTTTCGGTGCCCCCGCAATAGGGACCCTCACCTCGGGTTCATGCGCAGGGGTCACTATCACCGTTTCGCCGCCTGCCCGGTGATACAGCCAGTAGCCCCCGGCAGCCGCAACACCCGTGAAGATAAGGGCGACTATCCCGATTACCAGAGCTTTTTTATGAGAACCGGACGCCCACCTCCGTCTCGGTTTGGTTGAATGTATGTGTCTTTTTTCCACACTGATAGTTTACAGACCTCAATACGAAAAGGGATGCTCGATGCCAGATTTTCTGATCCTCTCACATCTTTTTGAAAACTTCCCATGTTTTTAAAAGATCGATGGCGCTCTTCAGCTGATTGTCCTTCTTAAGGTCTGCCATCTCCCTGCCGGTCTTCTCGTCTATTCCATCCCCCTGGCCCTTTTCACCCTCTATGTGCCCCTCCAGGTCCTTTTCCCGTATCTGTTTGGGCTTGTCTTTCGTATCGACAACAGGTTTCACATATTCAACAACGATATCGGGAGCGACTCCCTTTGCCTGGATAGATTCCCCGTTCGGTGTATAGTACTTTGCGATGGTGAGTTTGAGCGCCGAGCCGTCATTCAGGGGGACAATGGTCTGCACCGAACCCTTCCCGAATGTCTGAGTACCCAGCAATATGGCCCGTTTATTGTCGCGAAGCGCTCCCGATACGATCTCCGCGGCGCTGGCAGTTCCCCCGTTGATCAGGACAACCATGGGACATTCGGGCTCCATTCCGTCATCTCTGGCTTCCGATATTCTGGCGCTGCTCTTCGTTCGCCCCTTCGACGACACAATTACCCCCGACTTGAGAAACACGTCAGATACCTCTACCGACTGACCCAAGAGACCTCCGGGATTATTTCTCAGATCGAGGACAAGCCCCTTGAGGGGAACATCCCCTGAGCGTATCTTCGAAAGGGCGGCGACCAACTCATCCGTGGTTGTCTCCTGAAAATTCGAGATTCTTATATAACCGATATTCCTGGAATACATTGCATGCTTGACGCTTTTTATTTCTATGGTATCCCTGACAATGTCAAAAGATATGGGAGCTTCCGTGCCTTCACGGGTGACCGTTATGGTTACCGTTGTCCCCTTCTCTCCGCGGAGTTTGTGCACCGCATCCGTGATGGTGAAATCCTTTGTCGTCTCGCCATTTATCTTGATTATTTTATCCCCGGCTTTGACCCCGGCGACAAATGCCGGTTTATCCTCTATGGGAGCGACAACGGTAAGGGTGTCATCCTGCATGGTTATGACAATGCCCAGGCCGCTGAAGGTCCCTTTTGTATCCGCCTGGAGGTCACGGTACTGTTCGGCGGTCATGAATGCACTGTGAGGATCCAGAGACTTTATCATTCCCTGTATGGCTCCATGAATAACAGCCGTGGCGTCTATTTCCTCAACATAGTTTTTTTCCACCATGTTGAGCACCTCGTTAAACAGCTTCAGGTTTTTATAGATTTCGGTATCCGATGCGCGTGCGGCACAAACCCCGATCATAACGATCAACAGAATGAAAGCCAGAAACACCGACAGGAAAAGACCCTTTTTTTGTTTGAACCGTATCTTCATCTGATCCTCCAATACAATGTAGCAACCGCGTCCCTGTGGAAGTACCTACACCTTCTATCGACAGTTTTCCATCAGTTTTTGACGTGTATACGACACCGGACCTTCAAAATCCCGGCACCGTACACGCTGCGGGGACAGCAGAGGCAAGAAATACCCGGGCTCAGAGTATCATTCCCTGGACCTCTGTGTCCTTCGCGGGAAACACTTCAACATACGCGGGAGCGGAGCCACCCGTGCTCCACTCTACAACGGCCCCTGAATCAGAGGGGACGTGGCTGTAAAGGGCGCATATTGCGGCTGCGCGCCGCAGGATTTCCTCTCCGCATCCGTAAGGAACCAGAATCGTGGGACCGGGGAGGTCTTTCATCCTGAGCAGGATATCGCGTTCCTCCGACAGTTCCCTGATGATCTCATTCTCTCTCTGTTTCCGACCCACGATTATCTTTGTTTCATCATCGAGACGCACATGTCTCCCGACCTTAAGGAGTTCCAGATCCCTGACCGCCATGTTCCTGTCATGGGCGAAAAGGTCTTTCAGCTTCCCGGAAAATCGGGGGTCCGTCAGGAGACACCCGCCGGCCGGATTGGAATATACTGTTATCTGGAACCGTTCAGCCAGCTCCATCTGTCGTTTCCTCCCCCGTCCCTGTAAGTCCAGGAGTCGGGACCGGTCGACCCTCCCCTCCCTCTCGGGCGTGGTCTCCGGCAGAAGCCGCGCGCTGAGGGGGCGAATAATGTATGGCTGATAACCGGACCTCTTCGCAACGACATGGAGTGATTGTTTCCCCTGCGACATGGGGCGTTGTCCGAGAACCTCTCCCGTCAGAATGCAGTCGGCCGCCCGCTCCTCCATGATCTCTCCGGCCTTCCTGAGCATCAGGATGTGGCAATCGATACAGGGGTTCATATTCCGACCATATCCGTACCGGGGCGCCCTCAGCATGGCGAGGTGTTCCGCGGTAATATCAACCACGGCGAGAGGAAGACCCATCGCGCGGGATGCCTCCACGGCCCTGCGGGCACTAAAAAAAGGCGTTTCAAAGGCAACGCCTTCCACCTCAACACCCTGTTCCTGCATAACCTTTACGGCGAGTATACTGTCAAGCCCGCCCGAAATCAAAGCAATTCCCTTTGTCTTCAATATCGTACCAGCGTTACGTTCCACTCCTTCTGAAGGAGAGCCTGGATGTCTGTGTCGACATCATAATCCATGAAATACAATTCTTTGTCAGCGCTGACCCGCAGGGAAGAGAGCGATATGTAGCCACGTTCTTTCCCCGTCTGCCGGGAAAGCGAAAAGGTAAAGTCGTCACGCAAAGCGGGGATATCTATGGCGCGCAGGATATCCTCAATGATTTCTTTCCTGCCCCTCTCCCCGGAAACGAAGACCACCCTGTCGCCCCTTTGCGTGAGAGCGTTCAGAAACTGATCCGACATCTGCTGTGAGGTCATTATGACGCGCCGTTCCCCACGATCAAGGAGCAGCTCGGTCTTCATGGAGAGGGAAAGCCCGTCCCCGCTGAGTACCGTGATTTCCGACCCCGTCACCGGCGAGTATCCGAGCATGCGAAGCAGCGACTCCGCAAGGATAAGACCGCTTGACGAATCAAGAACCGGGACGGAGGAAGACTGGTATATCGCATCGTCCCCCGCGACCCCCCTGCCATCCATGATCTCAATGATCTCCATGCCATTTCTCCAGGCATAGGTCCTGACCGGCAGCGGGAAGAGGTGGGACTCCTCTGTCACAAAATTAAAGGCATACCGGACCGCGCTTCCGCTCTCAGATCGTCTTGACACAATCCAGTCAATCAAGCCATGAACTTCGGGGGTTGTGCCGATTTCCATCCGGCGGTTGATCTTTTCGAGGCTGTATACACCCGCGGCATCCCATATTCTCTCCAGGATGGAGGATATGGTTTCATGTTCCCTGACGCCAAGCACACGGTAGGTATTCCACGTTGCGCCTATAATATTTGTAAGATCTCCAGGCATGCGATTGGACAGATCAAGGAAAATTGTGTTGCCGCCCGGGATTTCTATAACAGGGACCTTCGAACAATCAATCGTTATCTCCCCTGAAGGGGATACAGGAATACAGTAACTTCCCTCTTTTATGACCGTTCCCTCCTGCATCCTGTTTATGATACTGCTGATCACAGGCAGTATCTGATGTTCGGGTATGCTGATATTTCTCTCTTCTACAGGCGGTTGAACATTCTTGCGGGCCGTCGAGGGGAGACGGAGCATCTGTCCCGGGAATATCCTGTCAAAATCTTTCACGGTGGGGTTGAGGCGCTTTACTTGTTCCAATACCCGGTATATCTCTCCGTAGGAGTTCCCGAATCGGTTGATAATGAACGATATGCTGTCGCCCTTTTTCACGACATAGGTAAAGGCATTCCCCTCGGTTTTCTGATCAGGAAGACCCGGGGGCGGTGAACCTTCCGTGAAGGACCCATCCACAGTTCTCTGCCGGGGAAGAAACAACTTCTGCCCCGGATATAACACATTCACGTCTTTGATCTGGGGATTAAAACGTTTCACCAGTTCCAGGATTCTGTAAATATCCCTCCCTGAGACATCGTACTGCTTGCCGATTATTCCGAAGAGGTGTTCGTCCTTCTTGACAATGTATGGGTCAGCGTGGTGCCGTGAAACACCCGCCCTCTTGAATGAAATATACGCAGTATCCTCTTTTGAAAAGACAGCCGGAGGCGTAATCACAACAAAAAGCGCCATGGCCCCCAGAAAATACACCGAAAGAATCCACCTGCTCACGGAAACCCTCCCCGATCAAGGTCTTTTATATACTCACGGCACGCAAAAGTCAAACCGGCATGTTTTCGATGGGCTTGGACGGAAAGGGCGCCACAGGGCTGCTTGATTGACAAGGCCGTCCCCGGCACGTCGGGAACAAAGGGAACACAGGGTGTCCCGGTTGCAACTGGAGTCTAAATGATATATGCTTCACGCCGTTTCTTCTGACAGGTTTTATCAGGGAAGGGGGGAAACACCGACATGGCCAACCAGGAATTTTTAAGAGATTTTCAGGAAAAGGTCGAAAAAAAACTGCGGGAAAACGAGATAGCGGTGGTCCAGTACTGGCGTGAGCGACTGGACAGGGCGGTATCCATGAAGCCCGACGGAATAGCATCTCTCCAGATGGAGATAAAACGAATCTACGATATGATGGAAAAGCGGATACAGACATTGAAAAAGGGCTGACATGAAGAGCATAGCGAATTTTCTATTCGAAACGGGAATGTTGCAGAAGACGCCGAGGTCGGGGTTCCAGTTTCTCGGTTCCGGTTCTGAATCCGTTGCTGAGCACGTGCTGCGGACGATCTTTATCGGGTACGCTCTGTGTAAGATGGATCCGGAGGTTGATGAGGCACGAGTTTTGAAGCTCTGCCTGATCCATGATCTCCCGGAGACACGGACCGGGGACATGAACTATGTCAACAAAAAATACGTTGCGGTAAATGAAAAAAAGGCGGTCCGGGAGCTCGCGGAGACCCTCTTCTTCGGAGAGGAAATACAGAGCGCCATCAATGAGTTCAACGAAAAGAAGACCCGCGAATCGCTGATCGCGCGGGACGCCGATCAGATTGCGCTGATACTGCAGCTCAAGGAATACGGTGATCTGGGGAACAAGTACAGCAGGGAATGGATTGATTTTGCCATGAAGAGACTCTGCACGGACACTGCGAAAAAGCTCGCTTCCGCCATAACCGAGACGGATTCGTCGGAATGGTGGTTCGAAGACAAGGGGGACTGGTGGGTGAATGCGAACAATAACGGGTAAAAAATCCCTCACGAAGAAGGGGGGACTCGAGGTCCTGATTCTTCTGACAATAACGGCGGCTGTGTTATTCCCGGTCGGCTGCGCGACAAGCCGCCAGGATAGAGAACAGGCAACCTCCCATGTAAAGATGGGCACCGCTTATCTGGTATCCGGACACTTCTCCCCGGCCCTGAGGGAGTTTCTCATGGCTCAGCGTCTTTCACCGGATGATCCTGAGATACTTTACTACACCGGTCTTGCATACGCCGAAAACGGCCTCCGGGACGAGGCAAAGAAGCAATTCGAGACGGCTCTGTCCATGCGGCCGGATTACTCCGAGGCCCATACGCACCTGGGAAGGTTGTATCTGGAAGAAGGCCTGTACGACAGGGCCATCGAGGAATTCAACCGGGCCCTTTCTAATATGCTCTATAAGACGCCGGCAATAGCGTTGAATAACATGGGGTGGGCGTATTACAAGAAGGGAGACTACCCGAAGGCCCTCGCGCAATACGAGGCGGCACTGAGAAGAGAGCCCGGTACGGTTATCCGTCCGGTCATTCAGCAAAACAGAGGGATCGCCTATCTTGCGGCGAACGACACCGACAAGGCCATCCATTATCTGAAACAATCAATTGACGGCGCCCCCGGAATGACCGATGCGCACTACTGGCTGGGGATCGCCTACCTTGAGGCCGGACACAGAGATAAAGCGATCCGGGAGCTTCGGCTTGTCGCTGAAACCAATCCCGAATCGGTCCTGGGATCACAGGCGCGGGAAAAACTGGACGCACTCCTTCCGTAGCCATGCGGCGCGGCATGATACCCGTGAAAATCATGAGATGAACCGGCGAAGGCTTGACCAGCCCCGTGAGCGACTCTCTGCTTATTTGAACGTACCGTAGTTCTTATCAAAGGGGATTGATTTTATCTTTCTTATCTTGACAGGATTTGATTAATGCCATAGATTTGGCGGGCTTTTCAATAAAGGAACAGAGGCGGTATGGGATCCAAGAAACAGACGAAAACAAGACAGATCAAGGCCAAACAGAAAAAGAAAAACACCAGGGTATTCTATCTATCCCTCATCGTTCTGGTCGGCGTGGGGTTTCTCCTCTTTTTCTTTCTCTCCCTGTTCGACTATGTATATCCCCCGGCCGGCGGGACCAGGAGCGCAGTGGTGACGGGAGAAAAGCAGAAGGTGCGCCTCTATTTCTCCGATCTCAATGAGCGCTTCCTCATGGCGGAAGAGCGGTTTATCGCGCAAGGGAAATCACCGGATGATACGGTGAAGGCGTTGGTTGAGGAACTGATCAAGGGCCCCCATTCGGATCTGATCCAAACCTTCCCCGCGGAAACAGGCCTCAGGGGGGTAATCGTAAAGGACGGGACAGCCGCGATTGATTTCGACAGAAACCTGGTCGACCTCCATCCCGGGGGCAGCGCCAGTGAAATAATGACCCTCTATTCGCTCACCAATACGGTTATTCTGAATGTTCCCGCGGTCAAGAGAGTAACGATACTGATAGAGGGAAAGATTCTGGAAACGATAAAAGGGCATATTGATACGAGCAGTCCTCTTGAACTCAACCGGGACGTAATCGTCGAAAACAAATAAAGGCACAATACATTATCATGGCCGCCGGAAAGCTGTCCAAAACAAGAAATATAGGGATTATCGCCCACATCGACGCGGGGAAAACAACCGTAACGGAGCGAATCCTTTACTATACCGGCAAAACTCACAAGATCGGCGAAGTGCATGATGGTGAAGCGGTCATGGACTGGATGGCGCAGGAGCAGGAAAGGGGGATAACCATAACCTCCGCAGTCACTACCTGCCTCTGGAAAGACCATGAGATACATATCATTGACACCCCCGGCCATGTTGATTTTACTATAGAGGTTGAACGTTCCCTGCGGGTGCTCGACGGAGCGCTGGCCGTCTTCTGCTCCGTGGGAGGAGTGGAACCGCAGTCTGAAACAGTATGGCACCAGGCTGACAAGTATCACGTCCCCAAGATAGCGTTCATCAACAAGATGGACAGGGTGGGAGCCGATTACCACGGCGTAATACGGATGATGAAGGAACGATTCACGTCCATACCTCTCCCGATCCAGATACCCTGCGGAAGCAGTGAAACCTTCCAGGGGGTCATCGATCTTATCGGGCAGAAACTAATTACCTGGGATGAAGGAACGCTCGGCCTTTCGTACACCACTTCGGAACTTCCTCCAGAGATGCGTACCGAAACGGAAAAGTATCGGGAACGGTTGATCGAGACACTCGCAGAAATCGATGACGCGATCGCCGAAAAATATCTGGAAGGGACAAAGATTGAGGAAAAAGATCTTATCGAATCGCTCAGGAAAGCAACCCTCTCACTCAAGGTCGTCCCCGTTCTGTGCGGAACGGCCCTGCGCAACAAAGGCATTCAACCGGTCCTCGATGCCGTGACCCAGTTTCTTCCCTCCCCCGAGGATATACCTCCCATAGAAGGAATCAACCCCGTTACGAAAGAGACTGAAAAGCGCAGAAGCAGTGTCAAGGAGCCGCTCGCGGCACTGGCATTCAAGGTCATGCTTGATGAAGGAAGAAAAATCACCTACATGCGGATCTACTCCGGCGCGATGAAATCCGGAGAGGACATCTACAACGCGAGTAAGGGTAAGAAGGAGAAGGTATCGCGGCTCCTGAAAATGCATTCCAACAAGCGGGAACGCGTCAGCGAGGCCGGAGCCGGGGAAATCATCGCTGTTGTGGGACTGAAGGAAACGTCCACCGGCGACACGATCTGTGATGAAGCCCACCCGATCATCCTCGAGCGGATTGAGTTCTATGACCCGGTCATCAGTCAGGCCATCGAGGCCAAGACACCGGGGGATCAGGAGCGACTGTTGTTTGCCCTCGAAAAGCTGGAAAGCGAAGACCCCACTCTCAAAATCAAGTATGACGATGAGACGGCGCAGACCATCATCTCCGGGATGGGGGAACTTCACCTCGAAATCATTATCGACAGGCTTATACGGGAATTTCACACCAACGTGAACATCGGCAAACCAAAGGTTGTCTACCGGGAAACCATCGAAAAAGAGACAGAGGTGGAGGAGATATTTGACCGGAAACTGGGGGACAAGAAACACTTCGGGCACGTCGTCCTGCGCCTGGGACCGGCTGAACGGGGTAAAGGACTTGTAATAGTGAATGAACTTGGGAACGGCACAATCCCGCCCGAGTTTCACGCGATAATAGAAGAGAGCATACGCGATGCCGCCCTCAGCGGTGTCATCGCCGGCTACCCTGTTGTCGATGTTATAGCACGGGTGATCGGGGGGTCGTTCAGAGAAGGGGAATCAACGGAGCTGGGGTATCGAATAGCAGCCTCAACAGCCTTTTCCAACGGATGTTCGCAGGCTCGCCCCCTCCTGCTGGAACCCATTGTTGAGGTGGACATCATCACACCAGGCGAATTCATGGGCGAGGTCATTGGAAATATCAACGCCAGAAGGGGTGAAGTGGAACGGATAAACCACAAAGATCCCGTCAGCGAGATCAGGGCTCGCGTCCCCCTGAAGCAGATGTTCGGGTATTCGACCGACCTGAGATCCCTGACCCAGGGAAGGGGAACCTTCTCCATGAGGTTTCTCAAGTACGACAAGGCATGATCATCCCTTCGAGACAATTACGCTATGAGTCCTGATTTTTTTTACTCCATTGAACGCATCCTGGGGTGCTTCTATCGCATCAGCGCACTGGTAGCCACCCCATTGAGCTTCGAAGACACCCTGCAGGGTATTCTGGACGAAGCGGTGGATACAATGGGATTTCACCGGGGAATCATATGTCTTCTGGACGAGGCAAAAGAGAATCTCGTCACCAGTGTTGTCAAGAATTATGATGCTAAAGAGGCAACGAGAGCCTTTTCGCAGCGGTTGAACCTCTCACGGCACGACTGTCTCCTCACAAAAGTCGCGAAGACCGGTAATTACATCGTCCTTGAAGACTCTGAGACAGATCCCATGATTACAGCGACAGATCGTAAACTCACGAGCCTCTATGGAGGAAAGGGAGGGTTTTATTCAGCCTTTTGCGGCCCCCTCAAAATAGAGGACGATGTTATCGGCATCATAGCCGTGTGGTACCAGAAAAAGGTTACCTTTCCACAGGAAGTAATCAGCACGCTCATGACCTTCGCGAACTATATCAGTGTGGTTATACACAACATACGATTATTTCAGGGTAACAATCAAAAGATCAAAAGGCTGCTGCTGCTGCAGGAAGCGGTCACCCAGCTCAATTCAAGTTATGATCTTGATACGATACACGAAACGGTTATAAACAATGCCCTCAAGATAGGGGGGGCGGACAGGGCGCTCCTGTGCTTTCTCGATACGGAGAAGGGCACCTGTTTGCTCAGCAATGGCGATACAGTGTCCCTGGATGAGAATGATACCTATTCCACGAAGATTAAAAACACCATTATCAGCAAGGCGCTGGATGAGGAAACGATCATAGTACAAACCTCGGGCACTGACGGGGCGATGGCGCCCGTCTTCGACGGCTGCCCCGCCGAGATAGCCATTCCCCTTCGTATCCAGAGGAAGTTCAAAGGCATCCTGTGCCTCGGCAAGAAACAGGGCTGCTATTCACGAGATCAGAAAAGTCTTCTCGATATTCTTATCACCAACGCCGCCGTTTCATATGACAGCGCGATCATGCACTCTCAATTGTCTCACGAGGCAGAATACTTGAAGACGGAAGTTGAGATGCTCAAGAAAAAGGAAGACAAACTGCTGGGTTTTCACAATATTGTTGGAAGTTCCAGCAAGATGAAAGAGATATTCCAGATGATCGAGGACGTCGCCCGGCACGATACCAGCATCCTGATCCAGGGAGAGAGCGGTACGGGGAAGGAACTGATCGCGCGCGCTGTTCACCGTCAGAGTCCCAGGAAATTAAAGCCCTTTATCGAGGTCAACTGCGCCGCCATACCGGGAACTCTGCTGGAGAGCGAACTTTTCGGCTACGAGGCCGGCGCCTTCACCGATGCCAGGAAGCGAAAGATCGGCCTCCTTGAACACGCAAACGGGGGAACGTTTCTCCTGGATGAGATCGGCGAAATGGACCCTTCCATACAGGCGAAATTTCTCAGAACCCTTGAAGACAACCATATCCGTCGTCTTGGAGGAGTGGACAATATTCCCATCGATGTGCGTTTCATATTTTCCACCAACAGGGACCTGACTCATATGGTCAGCGAGGGAGCCTTCCGGGAGGATCTTTTTTACCGTATCAGTGTCGTTCCCATCAATATCCCCCCTCTCAGGGATAGAATCCAGGACATCATGCCACTGGCCTACCACTATATCGGTGAATTCAACACAAAATTAACTAAGAACGTCAAGGGTTTTACAACCGAGGCGGAGAGAATTCTTACAAAATATCAGTGGCCGGGGAATGTGAGAGAACTGAAAAACATCATCGAACGGATCATGATCCTCCAAAGCGTCAGCACTCTGATTACCGCAGAGAATATTCCTTCAGAGATCAAGGCAACACCGAATAGAACGCTGGGAACGCGCGCCGGCGAGCTTTCCTTCCTGAGCGAGCCGTACCCGGCGGATTACAGACATGCCACCGATGAATTGATAAAGAGGATCAAAAAGGAGATATTAGGAAGGGCGCTGGAGGTTAACCGCGGTAATAAAGCGGCGGCGGCGCGACAGCTCGGTATCTCGCGCTATACCCTTATTCGCGAACTCAAGAAGCTTGAACCGGGGATAGCGGCAGAGATAGAGACCCCCAATAAGTGCGATATACGCACGTATAGTTCTTAATATGCACACATCGTTTGTTCTCAACGTCCCCCCGCCTTCATTTGTCCCCTTTTAGTGCGATTATAGCACGCACCGACACGGTCAATTCATGTCCACACCCACAATTCCACCACAAACAACCGTTGTTTCCTGACACCGATCTTGTAAACCTCTGATCTTGCTCACTAATAGAAATATCCATATTTTCCATGACATCTCATTCTGGCACTGTTGTTGCTTAACCAACAGGCAAGCAGACATTTTACATGATCTTGGATAAGAGATACGAGGTTCATGGATAACTCAACCAAGAAATGTGAATCTGAGCGGGATGCCGGAGAAATAGGATCTGGCTCTCTTAAATCCGATACACATGAGTCTGGTGTTTTCACCCCCTTACAGAGTTCCCCAAATGGGAGCGAGAAAGAGAAGGGTGCGAGGAAATCCAGTTTGAGCGAAGACTTCTTCCTCTCGGATATGTCGGACGATTGATGCTTTTTTGCCGGTGGGTGGTTTTACCTTCCCTCCTTTCCGCCCACCGGCCCCCCCCATGAATCCGGAGAGCGATAGAAGAGAAAACAGATTTTATAAGTCGGTGGGCGGTTTTTTGTTCCCTCCTTTCCGCTCACCGACCCCCCCCTTTTTTTGCAGGGCTGGTTGTACTGAGAGACAGGGTACGGATCGTCTCTTTCTTTATATATCGGGCGGTATGGGATCATCGGTTTCCGTACCGCCCTTTTTCATACATTCTGTCGAAAAGAACCTATCCATTATCCTACTATCAGGCATTAAATCTGAAATACACAATATCCCCGTCGGCAATGGGGTGATCTCTCCCCTCGATTCTGACCAAACCCTTTTCCTTCGCAGCAATGATGCTCCCTGCGCGCAGAAAATCCTCATAATGGAGAACTTCCGCCCGAATGAAACCCCGTTCCATGTCGGTGTGTATCTTTCCTGCCGCCAGGGATGCCGCGGTTCCCTCCTGAACGGTCCAGGCCCTGAGCTGCCCGCCCGCGGCAGTATAAAAGGTGATCAGCCCCAGGAGATTATACCCCGCCCTGATCAGCGCCTGAAGACCCGATTGGTGCAGTCCAAGATCTTCGAGAAATGCACGTCTGTCCTCCCCGGGGAGCGTCGCTATCTCAGCCTCCATATCGCCGCAGATAATAATCGCCTCCGAATGGTCCGCACGCGCCATCTCTTTCACTTTCTCAATTGAGGGGCTTCCCGAGCGTAATTCATTCTCGCCCACATTGGCAACGTACAAGACTTTTTTGGCCGTAAGGAGATTCAACTCTTTGAGAATCGCTTCCTCGTCCGGGTTCAGATCGACCCGTCGCACGGGCACTCCCCCGCCCAGCGATTCTTGTATCATCCGAAACAGTGTCAATTCTCCGTCGTGTTCCTTGTCCCCCGCTTTTGTGGACTTCTCCAGTTTCTGTAAACGCCTTTCCACGGTTTCCAGATCAGCAAGGAGAAGCTCAGTTCCGACGACCTCGATATCTCCGGCGGGGTCTAACACCCCATGAACGTGAGCCACATGGGGATTATCGAAACAGCGAACAATGTGGACAATCGCATCCACATCCCGAATATTGCCGAGAAACTTGTTCCCCAGCCCCTCGCCCCTGCTCGCCCCCTTGACCAGACCGGCAATATCGACAAACTCCATCGTCGTGAAGGTAAGAGAGGAAGGGCGAATGATGCTCGCGATCTTTTCAAGCCGGTCATCGGGAACGGGGACAATGCCTATATTCGGATTAATGGTACAGAAAGGATAATTTGCCACCTCGGCACCGGCGGCGGTGAGGGCGTTAAAAATGGTAGACTTGCCGACATTCGGAAGACCTATGATTCCACATCTGAAACCCATGAATTGGAATCCTCGCTGACAAAGGAAGCTGGGAAAACAGGCTAACGGCTTTGGCAGCGACTGTCAAAAACGACACAAGAAATAAAGGAAGGTACCCCGGATCTTTTCCGGGGTACCTGATGGTCAAGATCTGTTTTCAGTCGAAAACGATACTACTCGGTACTGTTAAGGTCAAGCTTCCCGGTGCTGATCCGCATCCCGTAGAAGGAACGGTAGACAAAGATGAGCGCAATCGCAAAGAAGACCAATGCCAGACCAAGTTTCAGTCCCGTGCTCTGCATCGTCACGGCAATCTCCACGGCGAGAAGCCCGAAGAGGGTTGTGAACTTGATGACCGGGTTCAGGGAGACCGAAGAGGTATCCTTGAAGGGATCGCCGACGGTATCACCGACGACAGAGGCCTCATGGAGCGGGGTGTTTTTCTGCTTCAGATCCACTTCCACGATCTTCTTGGCATTGTCCCAACACCCACCCGCATTGGCCATAAAGATCGCCTGGAAAAGACCGAAGAAGGCGAGGGCGATCAGATAGCCGATAAAGAAGTAAGGATTGAAGAAGGCCAGGGACAGGGCCATAAAGAAAATGACGACAAAGATATTGATCATCCCCTTCTGCGCGTAGAGCGTGCAGATCCTGACGACCTCTTTGCTGTCGGAGAGTGAGGCCTCCGCCTTGTCCAGTTTGATGTGGTCCTTGATATAGACAACAGCCTGGTAGGAACCCGTAACGACAGCCTGGATGGAGGCGCCGCTGAACCAGTAGATCACGCAGCCGCCCATGAGAAGCCCGAGGAGGATCTCCGGATGAACGATGCTCAGTTTTGAAACAACGTCACCGAAAAGGCCTTCCAACAAAATGATGATTCCGAAGACCATGGTTGTCGCACCGACAACGGCCGTACCGATCAGAACCGGCTTTGCCGTAGCCTTGAAGGTGTTCCCCGCGCCGTCAGCCGACTCGAGATTGTGCTTTGCAGTCTCAAAATCCACTTCAACGCCATAATGTCGTTTTACAGTATCCTGAACATCGGGACGGCTCTCAATCAAGGAGAGTTCATAGATCGACTGGGCGTTATCGGAAACAGGTCCGAAGCTGTCCACGGCAATCGTGACCGGCCCCATTCCCAGAAACCCGAAGGCAACCAGACCGAAGGCGAAGACCGGCGCGGCAAAGACGAATGCCGGCGGCATCAGGCTCAGAATGGAGCCGCTCTGGGAAACCAGATAGGCGATCAGCATCAGAACCAGGATCACGAGCCCCTCCCAGAAGGCCGAGAAGTTGCCGGCCACCAGACCTGAAAGGATGTTCAGCGAAGGTCCTCCCTGCCGTGAGGCGTTGACGACCTCATCGCAGTGGCGGGAGTTCGTGCTGGTGAAGATCTTCGTGAATTCAGGGATCAGGGCTCCGGCGATCGTTCCGCAACTGATGATGATCGAGAGGGCCAGCCACGTCGAGATGGAATCAGCGACGGGGGGCAGATCACCCAGCAGAAAATAACTGGCTATGAAAGTCACGCAAATGGAGAGGCCGGAAGTGATCCAGATCAGATTGGTCAAGGGGTGTTCGAAGTTGAAAGTCGCCTTTCCCGTAAAAAGAGACTTGCTCACTGAGTCGTTCACAAAATAGGAGACAAGCGCTGTGATAACCATCAAAATACGCATGGCGAAGATCCAGACGATCAGCTTGCCGCCCATTGCCGGGTTAGCAGCAAGGGCCAGGGCCAGAAAAGCGATCAGGGCCACACCGGTCACACCGTAGGTCTCGAAACCGTCTGCTGTGGGACCGACGCTGTCACCAGCATTATCGCCCGTGCAGTCGGCGATGACACCGGGGTTCTTGGGGTCGTCTTCCGGCAAGTGAAAGATGATTTTCATCAGGTCGGATCCGATGTCGGCGATCTTGGTGAAGATACCGCCGCAGATACGCAGGGCACTGGCACCCAGGGACTCACCGATGGCGAAGCCGATGAAACAGGGGCCGGCCAAATCCTTTGGGATGTAAGCGAGTATGAGGATCATGAAGAAGAGTTCGATACTGACGAGCAATAAACCCACGCTCATCCCGGAACGGAGGCAGATATTGACCAAACTCAGAGGATTGCCGCTCAGGGACGCGAAGGCTGCCCGGGAGTTTGCCACCGTATTGATCCGGATGCCGAACCAGGCCACTCCGTAGGAACCCAGGATCCCCATGATCGAGCAGAAGAGGATCATGAGCACATTACCAAAGGTGTTGCCCTGAAGGCCCATGAAATAATAGATGATGCAGATGGCGATCAGTACCCAGAGAGCGGCGAGGAATTTGCCCTGCTGGAAGAGATAAGTCTTGCAGGTCTCCCATATGGTGTTGGAGACATCAAGCATCGCCTTGTGCGCAGGCAGGTTTTTTGTCTGGACATACTGCATCACACCACAGATCATTCCGATCACACAGATAAGTAAACCGACGTTCAGAATGGTTAATCCGCCCAGCGAACCTCCCATAAAACTAACCTGGCTCAGATCGGGTAGCTTGATATCCGCCTCCCCCGCTTGCGTTATAGGCACAAACAAAAAAAGCGTTACAAAAATTGTTGATAAGAGAAACCACATTTTCTTAAACATTTGGTTCACACCTCCTCGCTTGAATTTTGTACGATCCTTGCGTTGAATCTGTTCATTGCCGCATGAACGCCGGATGAAACAACTGCGATAACCGCGTCGCCCGCTCGCTCGATGGCGTAGCCAGACTCCTGTGTTTCCTCTGCGGAAAATCGTTCCAGCACGTACCGTTCAGCCGTCTCGTTCGGGGGGGGCCTGCCGATGCCCACTCGAACCCTGGCAAAATCCGCCCCTCCGAGTTGATCAATGATGGAGAGCAGCCCCTTGTGACCTCCGGCGCCGCCTCCCGCCTTTATCCGAACCTCCCCGACGGGAAAATCCATATCATCATGGACGATCAGGATATCTTCGGCACCTATCGCGAAATAGCGGGAGATCTGTGCTACCGAGTGTCCGCTGAGATTCATGAACGTTAGAGGCTTTGCCAGAATCACGGGCACATCCGAAATTTCCCCTCGGCCAAAGAGAGCATCAAACCGTTCCCGGTTTATCTCCACCCCTGCCCTTTGAGCCAGAGCGTCCACGACCAGGAACCCCATATTATGCCTGGTCTCGGCATATCTGGCACCGGGATTCCCCAGGCCGACGATAAGCTTCACGCTCCCCCTGCCGGCAAAGCATCACGATTCAGACTGCTGTGTTTCATCATCCTGTTTGGCGGAAGCCGCCTCCACCCCTTCCGCTTCTTCTCCTGCCGATTCACCGGCGGCCCCTTCAGTCATCAGGCTCACCCGTGTAGGAACTACAGCCACGATGGCCACGTCACCGTTATCGAGAAGGTGGACCGCATCTCCAACAACAAGGTCACTGACCTTGAAAGAATCCCCGATCTTCAGGCTGCTGATGTCTATTTCAATCGATTCGGGAAGATCAGAAGGAAGACCCGATACCCGCACATCCCGTTTGAGCTGCTGGAGTTCGCCGCCATCCTCCACCCCCACCGGGTGACCTGTGAAGATAATGGGAACGTCCACAGCAAGGGTCCGGTCCATCCTGATCTCGTAGAAATCGACATGTTCGGGCTTTCTGTTGATCGTGTTAACCTGCAGGTCTTTAATAACGGAGAGCTTCTGGACCTTCTTCCCTTTGCCGGACTGAATCCCGAGGTTCACAAAGACCGTCTCTTCTCTGCCTTTCACCACGGTTTTGGTGAGTTCGGAAGCATTGACTGTAATCACCATCGGTTCGGTCTGATACCCATAGAATACCGCAGGAACAAACCCCTTCGCCCGCAGTCTTCGCGAGGGACCCTTCCCGACTCCTTCACGTATCTGGGCACTCAATACAACTGTTTTCATATACAGCTCCTATCGAAAAGCTCATATTTCATATATCCAGGCATCGACTCGCCAGATACCTTCCGTTGAAAGGCGCTGGCCCTCTGCAAAAAAGCGGCTCTAAATAAAAAGCGAACTGATTGATTCATTGTAGTATATTCTCTTGATCGATTCGCTCAGAATACCCGCCATGGACAGAACCTTTATCTTTTTGCAGGACTGAGCCTTCTCATGAAGAGGAACAGTGTCCGTCACAATAACTTCCTTTATCGCAGGAGAGCTCAACCGTTCAATCGCGGGACCTGACAGCACGGCATGGGTGCAGCAGACGGAGACCTCCTTCGCCCCCTCATTCTTGATCGCCTCGGCGGCCTGGACAACTGTACCAGCCGTATCGATCATGTCGTCGAGAATGATCGCTTTCTTGTCTTTCACATCGCCGATGACATTCATTACCTGCGATTCATTCGGCGCTTCTCTCCGCTTATCGACAATCGCAAGCATGGCGCCCAGCCGTTTCGCGAAGGCGCGAGCCCTGACGACTCCCCCCGTATCAGGAGACACGATGGTAAGGTTTCCGCCCGAATAGTAGCGTTTCACATATTCAAGGAGGATCGGGGTCGCATAGAGATTGTCAACCGGAATATTGAAGAATCCCTGTATCTGGCCGGCGTGGAGATCCACAGCGATAACACGGTTTGTCCCGGCGGTTGTCAGAAGATCAGCTACCAGTTTCGCCGTTATGGGGGCCCGCGGTGCGGCCTTCCGGTCCTGCCTCGCATACCCATAATAGGGAATGACAGCCGTTATCCGGTCGGCGGAGGCCCTTTTCAGGGCGTCTATCATGATGAGGAGTTCCATCAGATTCTTGTTTACCGGGGTGGAGGTGGACTGCACGATAAACACATCCATCCCCCTCACGTTCTCGTCTATCTCAACGCTCGTTTCACCGTCGCTGAAGGTGGAAACACTGGCCTTGGCCAGCGATACTCCCAGTTTCTTACAGATATCTTCCGCAAGAATCCGGCTGGAGTTGCCTGAAAATATCCTCATTCTTTCTAACATCCGCAAGCCTCTTTCCCGTAATAATGGCTGGGGCGGGAGGATTCGAACCTCCGAATGCAGGAACCAAAATCCTGTGTC
>CAZAST010000003.1:0-32923 GCA_964487805.1 uncultured Syntrophaceae bacterium | reverse complement strand
ACCACCACCGAGACCTCGGCCCAGCTATCCCTCAGCGCCTCGATCGGCCAGCAGGCTGTGAAGGCGGCTACGGCCGGCAATCTGGAACAGGCCAGGCACCTCGCTGAACTGAGCGTCCAGGCTATGACCGGCCGCTTGTCCAAAGCCGACTTGGCCACGTTGAACCTGGCCGTGCCGAAGCCCGGGCCGGTGTCCGTGTCTGCCGCTGCTGTGGAGTTGCAGAAAGAGATGATCAAAAAAACGCACCAGCAGATCGTGTCCCTGGCACAAAACCCCTCGTCCAAAGAAACGGCCGGTTCGGTTCTGGCTAAACTGAATGTTCTTTACGATCAGGTGAAGGAGAGACCCCATGCAGCCAGCGATTACCTGCTGCAATTGCAGACGGCCACGCCCCGGGTCGTGGCGGGCGGGAAGCCGAAAGCGGAGGAAAAGACCGCTGGCGGGTCCGCGGCGCAGATCGAACAGATGGAATATGAAAAGAATTACGGCCTCTGGGTGCAGAAGCAGAGGCAGCTCATCGAAGAACGGCTGAGAACTCCAAATCCCTACATCGATCCTATCTACAGAACGCTGAAGACAACTGCGCCGCCTGTCCTTCCACCGCGGAAGTACGATCAGTTGCAGCCTGGAGATGTGATTCTTTTCACGCATGAGGGTATTACGGATATCTCTTTCTGGATCAACCTCGGCGACAGGCTGACCACCAACGTGAAATCACCTGTTTCCCATTCGGTTCTCTACCTGAAAGAGGTGAACGGTAAGAAACTTTTTCTTGACCATACGTCGGAACGGGGCTCCCACATCATCAGTGAGGCTGAGTTTCTCCGGACGTATGGTCAGCGTGACGGCTTGGTCGCCTCGTCGGCCGTTGCAGTGGCTCAACCGGTGAGTGAATCTGAGACGGCCCGCATCTGGGAGGCGGCCAAGGAAATGGCCCGGAAAGAAGCGGGACTTAACCAATCAAGGTCCGAAAACTTCTTCGACCGGAGCGGGTATGGTTTATACGGCAATGATGACATGGTATGTTCTGAAGCCTCCCGCTTTGTTCTGGTCAAGTCCGGGCGTGATATTCCGGAATCCCTTTCTCCTCTTAAGAGGCTCCTCGGCATCCATTACGGCCCGGCGAATTTTTTCAGCGACGATTACAACTTTATTATCACACCCCTGTATGCCGTGCAGGAGAATTGAGTCAACGCCGTTCAGGGTTCCCCGGTTTGCATACGCCTGCGCAGCTGTGCCGTAGATACCAGCTCTGCACATGGTAAAAACGCTGACACGTGATTCCTCTTCCCATCTGAGTGCAAAATCATGGTGCATAATATATAGGGACTTAAGAAGAAAAAAGTTAAAAAATATGACAAGTTTCCAATATGTCTTTAAAAAATCGTTATCAAAAGTACGGTAAAATTTCAGAGAGAAAATCCAAGGAAATTTTCCGTTATTTTTCCCAAGATTTTACTTTTATAACATATAAAATGTGCTTAATTGCCGCATTGACTTACCAAGCTCTTTTTCCTATACTCAGCCCACTTGGACTGTAATTTAAGGTTGTTAACATGAATTATTGTCGTGGGGTATCTTCCTTTTTGATAAATGTGCACAGAACGAATGTATTTTTATTAGTCTACCGGGAATGAATAAAGCCGAATTCCTCATCGGGGAATAGGAATACCCTGCAGAGAAAGATTGTTTTAATTCTTTTTAAATTTGTAGGGCGGGTTGCATGAAATGTTAAACCAGAAACCATGATACTTCTCACGATTCCGTATGGAGAAAAATTATATATTCAACAATACCGACATGTTGCCTGAAATAGTGTTTTCACAAACATAAATGGCATGCCTGTTGCACAAGCACGGGTGGCTTCGTTCAAAGTCTTATTTGAGAACCATCTGTACACCGTGTACAGAATAAAACAAGAGCCAAAGGGAAAGGAGAAAGAAATGTTCAGGAAATCTGTAAAATGGGTATCAATACTGCTGACAGCGTCTGCTGCACTGTTGGTGTCTTCACCTGTTGTTTTCGCAGCTGATGCCCTTCCGGAAGAGGGTGGCGCGTGGATAAAGGTTGTTTTTGCCGTTGGCGCTATGCTTGGGTCCGGTCTGGCGATCGGGCTCGGAGCCATCGGGGCCGGAGCCGGCATCGGTAATGCCGCAAATGGTGCCTGCAGTGCGGTTGGTCGCAATCCAGGTGTCCAGGGTAAGATCATGATGACAATGCTGGTTGGTATGGCCATGGCGGAATCCATCGCCATTTACGCCCTAGTTGTTTCGCTTGTTCTTCTCTATGCAAACCCTTACACAAGTTTTCTTTGGGGTTAATCGGTGCTGAGCAGCTAACTTCAAAATTAACAAAAGTCAGGGGGAGATAGAAATGTCAGAAACTAAAAAGGGTAAGCAGTTTTTCACCGTATCAAGGGTATTTTTTCTGCTTATCGTAATCCCCTTATTGCTAACGCTTTTTTTGATAGCCAATGGCATCTTTCAATTGGGGGACACATCAAAGAAAGGGGCGGCGGCTGTACTTGACCAGAAGGCGCAGGAAGAAATAATGAACCGCGCTGTTTCTGTAGCCGATACTGTTGCCTCTTTCCTGCGAGAACGTGAGAAAGATACACTGATAGCGACAATTCTGGACGCAGACGTCAATGCCTACAGAGAGTTTATGATGAAGAACAGACATCCCCTCTGGATTAAGAAAGATGGAGGGATTGTCAAATCTTCCGTGCCTCTGTATGTGGAGATGGCTTTGGTTGACAAGACGGGAAAAGAGATCATCAAGATCTCCGGAGGAGAAATTGTTCCCGCATCGGATCTGGTTAATGTCAGCGATCCGCGAAACACGACGTATAAATCAGAAGACTATTTTGCGAAGACTCAAATTCTCGATAAGGGTGAGGTCTATGTTTCACCTGTCACCGGCTGGTATGTGAACCGTGCCGATTTTGAAAAGGGAAAGCGATTTGAAGGGATCCTTCGCTTCGCGACGCCTTTGTTTGATAAAGAGGGATTTTCCGGACTTATTACTCTCGCTCTCGATGCACGGCACCTTGCGCAATTTACGGACAGTATTATTCCGACCAAAACGGGGTACGTCTTCGAAGCTGATTCTTCCACCGGGGAATATGCCTATATGGTTGATTGCAAAGGGCGGATGATTTCTCATCCGGACGATTTTCACATTGCGGGACTCTACGCGGACGGAACCCCCGTCCCCCCCCTCTCCAGTGAAAACGTGAAAAGCATGGAGGAAAGGGGGGAGGGTGTGCTGAATCTCTTCCAACTGGGTTTTATGGATCCATCCCTTCCGGAGGTCGCGAAAGACGCAACCACGGGTAATGCAGGACACAAAAAGTATACCTTCGGCGGTCACACAAAGTTTGTGGCCTACGCACCAATACCCTATTATTCGGCATCATATCCCGAACCGTGCGGGTTCGGCTGGGTCGGGATGGGTCTTGATGTAGACAAGTTTAACGAGACGGCGCTGGCAACTGCAAAGAAGATAGAAAAAGAGGCTCATGCATGGATGAGAACAATTATTCTGATTCTTATCATCTCGGTTTTCATCCTCTTCCTGATCTCCGCCCTACTTTCAAAGGGGATTACCCGGTCGATCGAGGCGGAAGTTCCCGCAGACGCAGTGCCTCATTATTACGACGATGAGGATTAACAGAGGAACTGAGCAATATCGATAAAGAGGATAAAGCGCTCCCGAGGGATCTTTCCCCGGAGCCCAGTTTCCTTTACCCGCTGAAACCAAAAAACCGGGAGCATACGCTCCCGGTTTTTTTATGAATCAATCCATAAGGAACCTTTTCAGCAAAGAGTAAAATCCTTGAAGTGTTCGTACGGCTATGATACTTGGTGAAAAATAATCTTCAATTGTTAAAACTATCTGTCTGTTCTGGATACTGTGGATGAAAGGGTATCAACGGCTGGAGGTTGTTGTATGAATAATGACACCGTGAGGATGTTGACCGAGGAGGACAAGATTTATGATCTTGTCGATGTCATTGAGGAAACACCTGAAAGAATCCCAGAGGCTAGCACCCTGGAACCGGAAATTACCGCTGTCGTATCAAGGATCGCCGAAAGGATTGCCAGAGAGATGTTTCCCACCATTGCCGAAAAGGTTATCCGGGAAGAGATAGATAGACTGAAAGAGAACCCGGGCGTGTAACGCCGAGATCTAGAGCGATGAGAGAAATTCTATTGAGAACCTCAGGGGTTTATATTGTATTTGCACTGCTTTTTTTTTATTTGTCATACCCTTCGTATGTACATGCCGGTCACGAGATAATTGGGATTGAAACGGAGGGAACATGCCCTCTGTATGGCAATGATCATTCAACAGCGCGTGACCGCGCCATAGACGATTCGATGAAAAGAGCTGTGGAACGCGTGGTGGGGATGCTGGTTTCCCAAGAACTCGCCACGGGAACCCTGGATCTTCTTGTTCATAGTATCTATCCAAAATATCAACTTTACATACAGGATTATCGAATACTCAGTGAAGGTATCGATGACGGCCTCTACCACGTCAGGATCCGGGCCACCCTGTCCCAGAGCGCCATCAAGGATGATCTGGAGGCCGTGGGTATTCTCACGGAGAGGCTGCCTTCGGAAGATGAAGATCCGGCAATTGTTTCGGTCACTATCCGTGGCATAGAACGGTGCCGTGATTATCATGTTTTAACGGAAACCTTGGTGAAAAATATAAGGGGAGTGAGTGCCGTGCATCCGAGGAGAATGGGATCGGGTGTGGCAGTAATGGATGTTGAGATGCGGGGGGGTGCCGCTCTCCTTGCCAAGGACCTGCAATTGCAAGAATTCAGGCGCCTTATACTCTACGTGGCCCAGATGAGCCGGGATACGATAGAATTCAACATAGCGAAGGAGTAAGAGGTTGATTAAAAAAATGAGGGCAGTCACCATCTTATGCGCTCTTGCCTGCGTCATGGCGGGATGCGCTTTCAAGGATCCCCATACTATTGCTTCTGACTCTTTCGACAAGGGGATACGACTCATCGCCTTGGCGCCTGTTGAGAATAAGACGGACGACGTGGAAGCGTCACGCCTTCTGAGAGAAAAAATCCTTGAAGCTTTATACTTTAAAGGATACCCGCGAATACCGCTCAGTATGATAGACGAGAAATTGAAAACGCTCGGCAACGGTGACGGCACAGGCAACATCTCTCCTGAGGCCATCGGGGATATACTGGGAGTCGATGCCGTTATGTATAGCACGCTCACTGAATGGACAACCACCTTTATTGGGATGTATGCATCCACAACGGTATCTGTGTCACTTGTTTTGAAAGACACCCAGACCGGGACGACCATCTGGAGCGCCAAACACCGCATTATCGAAAGAAACTATGACCTTACCAGGGAGAGGCTCGAATTGAAGTCGTGTCAGGCTTACGAACCCGCCATCAGAGAGATTATTGATAAGACCCTCTCCAGCCTCCCCGATGGCCCCGATTTTGTGGGGAGCCCTCCCCCTGAAAAGAAGTTCTGGAAATTCTGGCAGAGTTAAGATGCAGGGTCATAGGCCATGAACATCCCCAATATGCTCACCCTGATTCGCATTACCCTGGTCCCGATCTTCGTGATTCTTATGATGGAGAACCTTTTCTCCTATGCCTTGGCTGTTTTTGTCGTTGCCGGTGTTACCGATGCATTAGACGGATTCCTGGCGCGCGTCCTGGGGCAACAGACGGTCCTCGGCTCATATCTGGATCCCTTGGCGGACAAAGCACTGATAATAACCTCTTTCGTTATCCTCTCTACCCTGACAATCATCCCGAGCTGGCTCGCGGTGATTGTCATAAGCCGGGACTGCGTCATTCTTTTAGGCGTGTCAGTCCTCTCCCTTATGTCGGTTCCCTTTGAGATACGACCCACGTACGTGAGCAAGGCAACGACGGTTTTGCAACTTGTGACGGTATTCGTGGTGCTCTTATCAAAATGCCTCCCCGTATATGACTATCGTCTGATGATTATATCCTTGTTCTGGGCAACCGCTTTTTTTACCGCGGTGTCTGGATTTTATTATATATTCAAAGGAATAAGATTTATAAACAACTCATAGACTTTATATAATATTTCTTGACACGAGTGCGATTTGTTGCTAGGTGTTTTGATCTTTTCGGGGCGTAGGCACGTAGCTCAGGGGGAGAGCATCACCTTGACACGGTGGGGGTCCAGGGTTCAAATCCCTGCGTGCCTACCATTTTTATTGTACGTTCAAGGGCATCTTGTGGGTATGGTGCCTTTTGTTTAGAGGATTGATAGGCGCCCCCTTTGATTCGAAGGGACGAATGCATTGGCTAGTACCGTGGAAAAAATTACGATTACATTGCCGGACGGCTCAACCGAAGTTCACCAAGCTGGAGAAACTGTCAGGGAAACACTCTCTTCCTGCTGCGGGGAAGCTCTCGCGTCCGCCGTGGCGGCCAGGGTCAATGGACAGATGGTGGATCTGAGCCGTCCCATCCTTGAGGACGCATCAGTGGGACTTGTCGATATATCATCACCCGAGGGGCTGGGCGTATTGCGTCACAGCATATCTCATATCATGGCCCAGGCGGTGCAGGATATTTTCAAGGGCGTGAAGGTAACCATCGGCCCATCAATCGAAGAGGGATTTTACTATGACTTCGAATATGCCAACACCTTTACCCCGGAGGATCTTGAGAAGATAGAAGCGAGAATGCGGGAAATTGCTTCAGCAGATCATCCCTTTATTCGCCGGGAAATGTCGCGGGAAGAAGCGGCTGCCTTCTTTGAGAAAAAGGGGGAATCATACAAGGTGGAACTGATCAATGATCTCCCCGACGATGTTACTGACGTAAGTCTTTACACTCAGGGAGAATTCGTCGATCTCTGCCGGGGGCCGCACATTCCCTCTACCGGTATGATCACGGCATTCAAACTCCTGAATGTAGCGGGGGCCTACTGGCGTGGTGATGAAAAAAACAAGATGCTTCAGCGTATATATGGCACCGGATTCGCCACGCAGGAGGAGCTTGACGGCCATCTGACCCTCATGGAGGAGGCCAAGAAGAGGGACCACCGCAGGCTGGGGAGGGAACTGGATCTTTTTCAGCTCAATGATGAAGTAGGCCCGGGGCTGATAATCTTCCATCCGAAGGGCACCCTGCTGAGGACGATCATTGAAGACTGGGAGAGAAAAGAGCACCTGAAGCGCGGGTACGATATAGTCATGGGTCCCCAGATCCTGAAGGTTGACTTGTGGAAAAAATCAGGCCACTTTGACCACTACCGCGAGAACATGTATTTCACCGAGGTGGATGATCAGGCCTACGGCATCAAGCCCATGAATTGCCTTTCGCACATGCTGATCTACAAATCGAAGATACGGAGCTACCGTGATCTTCCCTTGAGATACTTTGAGCTGGGCACCGTCCACCGCCATGAGAAGACCGGCGTTCTGCATGGTCTCATGCGTGCTCGCCAGTTCACGCAGGATGATGCTCATATCCTGTGCCGGCCCGACCAGCTGAACACCGAGATCAGGGCGATCGCTGACTTCGTGGATTATGCCATGGGCGTTTTCGGCTTTTCGTACGAGGTGGAACTGAGCACACGGCCCAGCGGATCAATAGGATCGGACGCTGACTGGGAATTGGCGACGGCCGCCCTGAAACTGGCGCTTGAAGATAATGCCATGACCTACGATATCAATGAGGGGGATGGTGCCTTCTACGGGCCCAAGATAGACTTCAAACTCAAGGATGCCCTCGGGAGAAAGTGGCAGTGCGCGACCATACAGTGCGATTTTGCCCTTCCCGAACGGTTTGACCTTTCATACATCGGAGCGGATGGGGAGAAACACCGACCGGTCATGCTGCACAGGGTTATTCTGGGAGCGATAGAGCGATTTATGGGAGTACTGATTGAACACTATGCTGGCGCCTTTCCCATCTGGCTCTCTCCCGTGCAGGCCAGCATTCTGACCGTGACGGACAGCCAGATTCCTCACGGCGAGAAGGTCTATTCGCGTCTTCTGGAGGCGGGGGTGCGCTGCGAAAGGGATTTCAGAAACGAGAAGCTTGGATACAAGATACGCGAAGGGCAGATGCAGAAGGTACCCTATATGCTTGTCATCGGCGACCGGGAGGTGGAATCCGGAACGGTCTCACCTCGGGAGCGTGACGGCGGCAGGAATCTCGGCTCCATGAGTATTGATGATTTTATCGCCATCGTGCGTGAAAAGTGTGACAGATTTGAATAAAATGACAGCTTATCATGTGACATTGCAGGAGGTGACATATAGTTAAGCAGTTGAGAACCAATAAGGAGATCAGGGTCGATAAGGTGCGGGTCGTCGGCCCTGATGGGCAGCAACTGGGGATACTCTCCCTTGCTGACGCATTGGCGGAGGCTGAAAAGATGGATCTCGATCTGGTTGAGGTGGCGCCGAGTTCCTCACCCCCGGTGTGCCGCATCATGGATTACGGGAAACACTTGTATCAGCAAAGCAAAAAGTCCCATGGAGCCAAAAAGAGCCAGAGCCTGGTCCAGTTGAAGGAAATCCGCATCAGGCCAAAGACCGAGGAGCATGATCTGCAGGTTAAGCTCCGCCACATACAGCGTTTTCTTGAACAGAACAACAAAGTCAAGATAACCATGATGTTCCGAGGGCGGGAGATTGTATATGCCGACCAGGGAAGACGCATGATGGAAAATATAAAAGAGAGACTGGGCGATGCGTGTGTCGTTGACCAGTTTCCCAAGCGCGAGGGGAGGAACATGATCATGGTCGTAGCTCCCCCGAAGAAATGACCATTTTGACTAAGAGAACCGGAGCACAAAAATGCCAAAGATGAAGACACGCAGAGGGGCGGCCAAGAGATTCGGCCTGACCGCAACGGGAAAGGTCAAGAGGAGTAAGGCCTATGCCAGCCACATACTGACCAAGAAAACGAGCAAGAGAAAAAGGAATCTGAGAAAATCAGGTCTTCTTCACAAGACCGATATGAACGGGATCAAAAAGCTGATTCCCTATATGTAATGGAAACACAAGGGAGATATATATGCCACGGGTAAAGAGAAGCATACATGCGAGAAAAAAGAGAAGGGGAGTTCTGAAACTCGCGAAGGGATATTTCGGGGCGAGAAGCAGGTTATACCGGACCGCAACAGAAGCCGTTGAGCGGGCGATGAAATACGCCTACCGGGATCGTCGGTCTCGAAAGCGGGATTTCAGAAAACTCTGGATCGCGAGGATCAACGCGGCCGCCCGTATGAACGGAGTCTCCTACAGCAGGCTGATAAACGGGATAAAAACCGCGGGGATTGATCTGGATAGAAAGATCCTCGCAGATCTTGCTGTCACTGATCCCGAGGCTTTTTCAAAGATTGCCGGCATGGCGAAAGGCGTGTAGGTGCCGTGAAGGAAGCCCTTGAAAATCTGCGGGCAAAGGCTGAGCAGGAGATAGGGACAGCCACTACCCGGGTTGAGTTTCTTGACATCAAGACGCGGTATCTGGGCAGGAAGGGATTCCTTACGGAGCTTCTCCGCGGGCTCAAGGATGTTTCATCTGAAGAGAAGCCACTCCTCGGCAAGCTTTCCAATGACATAAAAAAAGCCTTGTTGGAAAAGATAGAAGAGTCCTTGGGACGCATAGAGGCAGGCGCCAGAGACAGGGCCCTGCGCGAAGAACGGATCGATGTCACCCTTCCCGGAAGAGGGGTCCGATATGGGAAGGTTCACCCCGTTACTCTCGTGGAGGGCGAAATATGTGAAATCTTCAGAACCTTGGGATTCTCCGTTGTGGAGGGCCCCGAGGTAGAGTTGACCTACTACAATTTCGAGGCCCTCAATATCCCCGAAGACCACCCCGCGCGGGATATCCATGACACATTCTACGTAACCGACACCGTCGTCCTTCGCACCCATACCTCTCCCGTCCAGATCAGAACCATGGAGCAGCAGACTCCTCCCGTGAGGATTCTCTCCCCCGGCAAGGTCTACCGTCCTGATTCCGATATTTCGCATACCCCCATGTTTCATCAGGTCGAGGGGCTTCTGGTTGACAGGGGTATCACCTTCGGCGATCTAAAGGGGGTTCTCACCTTCTTCCTCCGGGAGATGTTCGGGAGCGGTACCCGGCTCAGATTTCGTCCCAGCTTTTTTCCCTTCACCGAACCGAGTGCGGAAGTCGATATACAGTGCGCCATGTGTAAGGGTGCCGGTTGCCGGGTGTGCGGCAACACCGGGTGGATAGAAATTCTTGGGAGCGGCATGGTTGATCCCGAGGTCTTCAAAAATGTTCATTATAACACTGAGGATGTAGCGGGTTTTGCCTTCGGCCTCGGCGTCGAAAGAATCGCTATGCTTAAGTACGGCATATCCGACATCCGTTTGTTTTTCGAAAATGACCTGAGATTCCTGGAACAGTTTTAGTTCCCCGCTGGTTGGTGAATATATATGTTAGTCAGTCTCAAATGGTTGAAAGATTATGTTGATGTTGATCTAACTCCCGAGGAGATCGCAGGGAAACTGACCATGGCGGGCCTGGAGGTTGATGCCATAGAGAGAGTCACTCCCGGTTTCTCAGGAGTTGTTGTCGCCAGGATCCTGTCCATACGTCCCCATCCGAATGCGGACAAACTGTCTCTGTGTGAGGTCTCTACGGGTGAACGTTCATTTCCGGTGGTATGCGGCGCCCGCAATATACATATGGGGGACGTGGTTCCGCTCGCCACAGTAGGCGCGACCATACCCGGCGGCTATACGATAAAGAGTTCCAAGCTACGCGGTGAACAGTCAGAGGGAATGCTCTGCTCCGAGGAAGAACTCGGGATCGGCGAAGACGCCACCGGGATTATGATCCTGCCTGACAACCTCACCATCGGCGAAGACCTGGCGATGGCCCTTGATCTGGATGACGTCACCCTTGAAATATTCGTCACCCCCAATCGTGCCGACTGTCTGAGCATCATAGGAATAGCGAGGGAGATCGCCGCCATGACGGGAGGGAGGATACGGTATCCCATCGTAGAATTCGAGGAACCTGGAAGGGATATCAACGAGCTGACATCCGTCACCATTCTCGCCCCCGAACTGTGTCCCCGCTACACCGCCCGGCTCATACAGGATATTGAAATACGCCCTTCCCCCGCATGGATGCGCCTGAGGCTCGAAGCGGTGGGTCTGCGGGCGATTAACAATGTTGTCGATGTAACAAACTTTGTCATGATGGAATACGGCCAACCCCTCCATGCCTTCAATTATCACGCACTCGAAGAGGGAAAGATTGTCGTCAGGGGTGCCCAAGAAGGCGAGGCGTTTATTTCTCTTGACGAAAAAACACGGATTCTCCGCGCCGACACCCTGATGATCTGTGACGGTGTTAAACCGGTTGCCGTTGCCGGCATTATGGGCGGTCTCCATTCCGAGGTTGAGGATGATACAAAGGATGTTCTCCTCGAGAGCGCATACTTCAATCCTTCCTCCATCAGAAAATCATCGAGATCGCTCGGGATGGGAACGGATGCGGCCTTTCGCTTTGAGCGGGGGATCGACCCCGGAGGGGTCGTCCGGGCCCTGGACAGGGCCGCCCAACTCATAGCCCAGCTCTCGGGCGGTTCCATATGCAGAGGATATATTGATGAATACCCCCGGAAGATCGAAGCCGTCCAGGATATACCCCTCCGCTCCCAACAGGTGAACAGGATCCTGGGAACACAGATTGCCGCAGAAACGATGAAAGAAGCCCTAGAAGGGCTTGAAATGACGGTGAGTGAGAAGGAACCGGGCGTGTATCTGGTAACACCGCCCACATTCCGGGTTGACATTACACGAGAGATAGACCTGACCGAGGAAATCGCACGGATCCATGGGTACGAAGGCATTCCCTCCTCATTGCCTGAGCTGATGCCGGAAGCGGTGAGCACAAGCGATACAGGAAGTCTCCGACACAGGATCCAGACCATCTTGAATGGTTATGGATATTCAGAGGTTATCAATTACAGTTTTGTCTCTCCCGCCTCGGCGGACATACTCTCCTTCAGCGAGAACGACGAGGGGCGGCGGTTCATACGCCTGAGAGATCCACTCAGTGAAGACCTGTCTGTCATGAGAACGAACCTGGTGTATGGTCTGCTGGCAACCATGAAAAAAAACATCAGTGCCGGAAACCATGATCTCAGGCTATTCGAGACGGGGAAAATATTCATCGATTGCGGAGAAGCACTTCCCCGGGAGCAGGAACGGGTGGGAGCCCTGGTGTGCGGGGCCCGCAATGACCGGTCTTGGCACTTTGATGAAAATGTGCATGCCGATTTCTACGACCTGAAGGGGTGCGTGGAGAGCCTGCTTGACGCTCTCGGAATTCGTACTGTCCGCTTCACAACCCCCTGCGACAACCCCTTTCTCCACCCCGGGAAATCGTGTCAGCTCGCATCAGATGACAGAATCATCGGATTTTTAGGCGATATTCACCCTGATGTCCTTGAAAAAATGGATATCAAGAAAAAAGCCGTGGTGTTCGAGATCGACCTCGATTCCGTTACCCCTCTTGCAAAAGAGAATCGTTTCTTCCGGGATATCCCGAAATTTCCTTCCGTTTCGAGAGATGTTGCCTTTGTCTTAAATGAGGAAGTGACGGCCAGACACCTTCTTGATCTCGCCCTGAAAAAAGATGAGAATTTACTTGAGAGTATCGATATATTTGATGTATATACCGGCAAAGGGATCCCCGCTGGGATGAAAAGTCTTGCCCTACGATTTATCTATCGATCGGCCACGAAGACCCTGACGGACAGCCAGGTCAATCAGGTTCATGAGAGGCTTGTCGGTGCGATAGCAGGAGATACGGGAGCGAAAATCAGAGGACTGGAGATTTAAATATCATAACGAGGGAGGGAACGATGACAAAAGCTGATATCATAAGAGATGTGCATGAAAAGATAGGTGTCTCGAAGAGCGACGCTGCACGCTTTGTAGAGTCGGTACTTGATATCATCAAGGATACCCTCGCCGGAGGTGAAGATGTCAAAATCTCCGGGTTTGGCAAATTAAGTATCAGAGAGAAAACAGCCCGCAGGGGGAGAAACCCCCAGACCGGCCAGGAGATTGAAATATCTTCCAGAAAAGTGTTGACATTTAAATCAAGTCAGGTCTTAAAGAAGGCGCTCAACAGCTGAATGTTTCACATGTTCAGTTTCTCCTGCCTCAGATCTGTATGGGTCTCCGATTATGCCTATCCCTGATAAAAATTATTTCCGTATCGGTGAGGTTGGACGGATACTGGGGGTAGAGCCATACGTTGTCAGATACTGGGAATCGGAATTCAGGACAGTCCGACCGATACGAACGCGATCTGACCAGCGGTTGTACCGGAGGCAAGATATCGAGCAGTTGATGGAAATCAAGAAACTGTTATATGAGGACCTCTTTACCATAGCTGGTGCAAAAAAGCGTTTGACCGGTATCAACAGGGAGGGAGGCCAGCCTCAGGCTGCGGATGACAGATTGGTCCAGGTCAAGAAGGAGCTCAGAGAAATAAGAGACCTGATTAGCTGAATAACGCTGGTGAACATCAGTGGTTTTACACAAGAAAGCCGGTTTGAAAACCGGCTTTCTTTCTTGATATCGGAATGTGATTTCAGGCGCAATGCCTTGAGACATAGGCGACGAGATCACTTTTCTCCCGATGAGAGCTACTTTTTCTTCGATGTCCGTTTTGAGGCCTTCAAAGGATTGATCTTCTGGATGACCTCCTTGGCACTTCTTTCTATGTGCGTCGCTGAGGGGCATACCCCAACGACCCATTTCGCAGCAGGATCAGGATACATCATACAGTATTTGATCGAAGAATATTCAATACATTTGCTGCATCCTTCGCACTGTTCTACAATGGGGTGGCAACTGCCGCCATTGAAATTACACCCCTTTTTTGTCATAAAAACACATTCAAAACCTTCTTTAACCGTTTGACAAAACATGTGAATCACCCCCTTGTGTGATTGAGTGTGCCTCACTGGGCAAAAAAAATCGGGCCGCCGCACTACATCGTCCCGATCGTTGCAATTGCTCCGAATGGACTGGCGGGCTTCCTAACAGATTCAAAATGCCGAGTCAACAAAAAAATGTTAGGGAGTTGCAAAAACCATATGATATTGACCGAATCCGCTTAACATGTTAGGTATATATTGATCCTCAGAGAATACTGGCCTGCCCGCAGGGGTGGTAAGGGGCATGGGTTTCAAGAGAAAGATGAAAGGCTCGTCAAATGAAGAAGAAAACCCTGGCAGAAATATTTTTGAGGACTCTCTTCATCCATTCATCATGGAATTTTCCTGGGATGCAGAATCTGGGTTTTGCCTATTCCCTCATACCTCTGGCCAGATCTCGGGCGAACAGGGAATGGAGCATCGATATGCTGACACGGCATATGAGTCCATTCAGTTCCCATCCGTACTTGGCTGGCGCGATCGTAGCCTCTGTTGCAAAACTTGAGGAGAATACCGGCGCACGAAGTCTTTCACCGGAAGCGGTTCACCGGAAAGAAGCGCTCATGGCCCCCTATGCAGCAGTGGGAGATCCTTTCTTCTGGGGAGGTCTCAGGCCTTTCACATCGGTAGCCGGTGTTTTCCTTGCGCTTGAGGGAGCGGTTGTTGCCCCCCTCCTTTTTCTGCTGGCGTATAATGTCGTGCATATCTGGATACGCCTGAGAGGATTTGTCGAGGGATACCGGGATGGAAATGGTGGCATCGTCTTTCAAAAAAAATTGGCCCTGCCGTCTCAGACAAGGAAGTTCAAATGGTGCTCGACCTTTTTTCTCTCTTCCCTCTGCGCTATATATATTGATTCCTCTTTGCTCTTCTCGGATTTTACCTGGGTTTTTGCTGCAGCTATGGGGGGATTTCTGATTTGTGTTCTTTTCTGTTTCTGGTTAGTGGGCAGAGGAATATCATCGCTCATCTTGCTCTATGGAGCGATGCTCTTCTTCGTGGCGACTGTATAGTATGATCAGAACAAAAGAGTTTATCCTGAAAAACAAGCTGGGCCTTCATGCGCGGGCTGCGTCCAAAATCGTGGCCATCTTGAACCGTTATAAATCAGAGGTGTTTCTTGCGAAAGATGGAGAAAGGATTGACGGCAAGAGTATTCTCGAAATACTGACCCTTGCCTGCCCCATGGGGAGCCGTATCATCGTTGAGGCTGAGGGTGCGGATGCGGATGACGTCATGCGGGAGATTGAAACACTGATCGAAGAAAAATTTGGAGAAGAGTAATTGGCCGAGAATGAATTGAAGACGATAGCCGCTTTGAAGGGTATCGGGGTATCCCCCGGTATTGTGATAGGGAAAGCCCATGTCCTGAATCAACAGGATGTTAAGGAAAAACATTATAAACTTGATAATGACCGTTATGTCTCGAGGGAGATCAGGCGGTTCAAAAAAGCCATCAGGGACTCCAAACAGGAACTGCTCGGGATCAAGAGTAACATCGATAATCATAAAGGAATAGGGCCGCTCCTGATCGACGTTCATATCATGATCCTCGAGGACAAAACCTTTGTGGGCTCGACTATCAGAAACATCGAGGAACAGCGTGTCAACGCCGAATGGGCGGTGAAGATGACCCTTGCCGGCCAACGGGATATCTTCGACAAGATAGAAGACAGTTATCTCCGTGAGCGTATCAGGGATCTGGAGTACGTGGGGGAGCGGATACTGAGAAACCTGTCTGGAAAATCGAATAAGAAAATATCCGACATCGGTGGAGAGGTTGTGGTTGTGGCCAAAGATCTCTCGCCTGCCGACACGGTCCAGATGGCAGCCGGCAAAATCCTGGGGTTTGCAACGGATATGGGAGGAAAGACCTCGCATACCGCCATCGTGGCAAAATCTATCGAGATACCCGCCGTAGTCGGGCTTGAAAACGTCACCTCAGAAGTGAGTACCGGCGATGTCATCATCGTTGATGGGACAGCGGGAGTAGTCATCGTCAACCCTGATCCGGAGGTGGTGAAGCGATACGAAGATAAAAAACGGCACTACCTTGTCATGGAAGAGGACATGCTCAAGGATGCCCGGCTTCCTGCTGTGACAGCGGATGGCCATGGCGTGGGTGTCGGAGCAAACATTGAGTTTGCGGAAGAGGTCCCCTCGGCAGTACTCCACGGGGCCAATGGCGTGGGGCTCTACAGGACGGAATTTCTCTACATCAACAGGAAGGAACTCCCCACCGAAGAGGAACACTTTGCGACCTATAAGAAGGTAATAGAAGGGGAGGGAATCAAGTGGGCTACGATTAGAACCTTTGATCTGGGGGGGGATAAGTTTATCTCCGATGCCGGTCTAGCCGAAGAAATGAACCCGGCTATGGGATTGCGCGCGATAAGATTCTGCCTCAAGGAGGTTGAACTCTTCAAGATACAACTCCGAGCTATACTGCGCGCCAGCGCTTACGGTAATACGGGCATCCTGCTTCCCATGATTTCAGGGATGCAGGAGATCACGGAGGCACGCCACATCATCGACGAGGTGAAGGGACAGCTCATATCGGCGGGGATTCCCATCGATAGAAACATCAAGATAGGGGCCATGATCGAGGTCCCTTCCGCGGTGATCATAGCCGATAGACTGGCCGCAAAGGTGGATTTCTTCAGTATCGGTACCAACGACCTGATACAATATGCCCTGGCGATCGACCGGGTAAATGAACGGGTGACCTATCTTTACGAACCACTCCATCCCGCCGTATTGATGATGCTCCGGCAGGTTGTCGATGCGGGGCACAGGGCTGGCATCAAGGTTGCCATGTGCGGCGAGATGGCGGGAGACCCCCTGTGCACGCCTATCCTTCTGGGTCTTCAGCTTGACGGACTGAGCATGACTCCCTTGGCAATCCCGCGCGTCAAGCGCATAATCCGTAATTCGACGGTCAAAGAATCAGCAGAATTGCTGGATACCGTGTTAACGTTTCCGACGGCTCGTGAGATCAAAGAATACGTGCGCAATTACATGATTCAGAGATTTCCGGAATGCTGCCCGGTGAACTGGCAAGCCAACTAAAGACAAAACCGATCGGTTTGGAAAATCTATGGCAACCAGCTCAAAATGGAGACTCTTAGGCAGACGGATAGGGGAATATTACCGTGGTCACCTCTATGAAGAGAAGGATTCCCCGCTGTTTCGGCTCATGCGCAGAGTTCTGTCTAAGGCGAAAATAGAAGAACAGGACCTGGAAAAACTCAAAGATCTCTCAAAAAAAGGGGTTATTGTACACGCTCTCAAAAACCGCAGTCAGCTCAACTGTTTGATTCTGCGGAACGTATTGACCAGGGGAGATGTGGAGAGACCCGTCTATTGCCATGATATCAACATGATCCTCTGGCAACCCTTTCGTGAAGGCTGCCTGGCGATTCTTTCCCGGTTTTTTCATAACCCCTTCAGAAACAAGTATCTAAAAAGGATAACCCTGGAGACAAAAAGTTCCATTGTGTACCTACGGGGCTCGGAATTCATTGGTGACCGGGGCGTGAGGGACCCCCTCACGCAGCTGATCGACGCCCAGAGAACCATGGACAGACCGGTTTTTTTGGTGCCCCAGCTTGTCTCATACGGCCGCAGACGCGAAAAGAAAGACAAGAGTCTGACCGATCTCCTTTTCGGCCAGGCCGAAAATCCGGGGATGCTGCGGAGGGTGATAACCTTTTTCCGATACTACCAGAAAGCCTTTGTCCTGTCCTGCGAACCTGTCAACCTCTCTGAATTTCTGGAGAATAACGAAGGCCAATCCAGAGAGTCCCTCAGCCATCATCTGAGACGGGAACTGATAGACAGAATTGATGAAGAAAAGAGAGCCATTGTCGGGCCCGTACTCAAATCGCGAGAGGAAATCGTTGAAATAGCGCTGCGAGATCCGGGATTGATTGGGTGCATGAAGGATCTCGCCGCAACCGGCACGGAAGATTATGACAAGATCGTGGCAAGAGCCAAGAAGTATCTTCTTGAAATAGCCGCCGGGTATAATGATACGTATGTGGGATTCATGGCGAGGATATTGACTTGGTTATGGAACAATATCTATGACGGCGTAATCGTAGAAAAAGAGGGCCTCTCACGGATGAAAGAGGTCTCCAAGAAGATCCCCTTTGTCGTGATACCGTGCCATCGCAGCCATATCGATTATCTTCTGATTCATTATATCTTTTACCACAACAACATACAGCTCCCCTTCATCGCTGCCGGCGTCAATCTCAGCTTCTGGCCCCTGGGACACTTCTTCAGGAACATGGGGGCATTTTTCATCAGGAGGAGAATCGGGAACAACGTCCTGTATGGAGAAGCCCTTGCAAAATACATCAAAACGTTGCTTGTTGAGGGACTCCCGATAGAATTCTTTATTGAGGGGGGGAGGAGCAGGACCGGCAAAATGGTGATGCCGAAATACGGCCTTTTCTCGATGATCATGCAGGCATACCGAGAATCGCATTTTGAAGATCTTGCAATCATTCCGGTTTTTATCGGATACGACAGGGTTGTGGAAGAAACATCATACCTGAAAGAACTGGAAGGGGGGAATAAAGAACAGGAGAAGATCTCATCCCTGCTCAGAAGTATCAATGTTCTCAAGAAACGTTATGGGAGTGTGTATATGAATGTGGGGGAACCAATGCTGCTCAAGTCCTACCTGGTTTCGCAGGGGGTCGTCAGTGAGGAACTGTCCTTGTCGGAACGCAGGATCCTCTACCGGCGAATCGGATATGAGGTCGTTAATCAGATAAATAAGGTGTCAGTGGTGACCCCCTTCTCTCTCGTGGCTGCGGGACTTCTCTCCTTTAACCGAAGGGGGATATCTCACAATGATCTGATGGAGATACTCAATGAATTGTATGCATATCTCGACTTTCGGAAGGTACGCTTCGCGGCCACCTTTGCCAGCAGGGAACGGGCAATCGTCGATGCCCTGGGGATGTTCGAGTCGTCTGGGTCCGTATCGAGGATGGGCCCCGAAGAGGAGGACGAAGAAGACGAACTGGCCGAGACAATATATTCCGTGGATGAAAACAAGCGGCTCAATATCGAATATTACAAAAACAATATACTGCATTCCTTTGTTTCGATCTCTTTTGTATCCACATCCCTCCTCTCCGGCTCCCGAACCAGCATCCCCTTCTCAGAGATCATGGAAGACTATACCTTCTTGAAGGACCTTTTCATGGACGAATTTATATATGACAACAATGTTGACGACCACGAGGAGGTCCGGAAGGTTTTGTCGTACGCACGTGACAGAGAGATGATTACCATCCATGAAGAGGCCGGAGAGTCATTGTCCGTAGAGGTGACGGGCACGGGAAGAGCGATTCTCCCGCCCTTCTCCGGCCTGGTACAAAATTATCTCGAATCCTACTGGATTGCATCACGGGGGTGCGCATACCTGAAAAACAAGGAACGGCAGGAAAAAGATCTGCTGAAGAAGATACAGAAGCTTGGAGTAAAAATGTACAAGAAGGGAGAAATTTCCAAGGCAGAGGCTCTCTCCCAGTCGAATTACAGAAACGCCCTGAAGTTTCTCGTGGACTATGGCGCGATCTCCGTGTCACGTGAGGGGGAGGAGGATCGCGTACAGACCTTTTCGCTGGCTGACAAGGAACGCCTGGAGTCAGTCAGACGGAAATTATTCAAATTTATGTTGTGAGATTACGTACCCGGCCCCGGTATCCAGTTGAAGAGTCCGAGGCTGGCGTTTTATCGGATGCTGTAGAAGGCGCTCTTTCCCCTGTACACTGCCTGATCTCCCAGTTCCTCCTCTATCCTGATCAGCTGGTTGTACTTTGCGAGGCGTTCGCTCCGGGATACCGAACCGCTCTTGATCTGTCCGCAATTCATGGCAACGGCGGCATCGGCCATGAAGGTATCCTCCGTTTCACCCGACCGGTGAGATATGACAGTGGTGTATCCGGCCTCTCGTGCCCTCTCGATGGTCTCGATCGTCTCCGTCAGGGTACCTATCTGGTTGAGTTTAATGAGAATCGAGTTCGCTACGCCGAGAGATATCCCCTTTTCGAGTCGCTTCTGATTAGTAACGAAGATGTCATCTCCTACGATCTGGATTTTTGAACCCAGCGAGTCCGTCATCAGTTTCCAGCCATCCCAGTCATCCTCCGCCAGACCGTCTTCGATCGAGATGATCGGGTACCGTTCGATCAGATCCGCATAAAAAGCGACAAGCTCTTCTGATGTCTTGACCGGGTTTTTCTCTGCGGCGAGGGTATATTTCCCATCCCGGTGGAACGAGCTTGCGGCTGCGTCAATGGCGATGAATATATCACTGCCCGGCGCATATCCGCTTTTCCCAATAGCCTCCATAATACGGATGAGGGCCTCCTCGTTGGATTTCAGATTCGGTGCGAATCCCCCCTCATCCCCCACTGCCGTGCTGTAGCCTTTTGCTTTGAGGACGGTCTTGAGATGGTGAAAAATTTCGCTGCACATCCGAATCCCCTCTCTGAAATCAGAGGCTCCCACCGGCATAATCATGAATTCCTGGATATCAACGTTATTGTCGGCGTGCTGTCCTCCGTTCAGGATATTTGTCATAGGGACGGGGATGTCCTTCGCTGAAACCCCTCCGAGATACCGGTACAGGGGGAGTCCCGTTGCCTCCGCAGCCGCTCTTGCACAAGCGAGTGAAACCCCCAGGATGGCATTGGCGCCGAGCGAGCTCCTGTTCTCTGTTCCATCCAGTTCGATCATGGTGCGGTCGATTTCTCTCTGCATCAGGCAATCCATGCCAAGGATTTCCGGTCCTATCTTATAGGTGACATTTTCAACAGCCTTCTCGACTCCCTTCCCCAGATACCGTTCGCCGTCGTTATCCCTGAGCTCCAGCATCTCGTGCTCTCCGGTTGAGGCCCCGGATGGGACGGATGCCCTCCCCACTATTTCCGAACTAAGGGTTACCTCAACCTCCACGGTGGGGTTTCCTCGTGAATCAAGGATCTCCCGTGCGTATACATCGGTAATCTCTGTCATGATCCTTCTCCTGTCTGGCGTGATTTCAACAACCAATTGAACGTATCATACGTGCAGGTCTTGTATACCTGTGTGGAGGGATTTTCAAGAAAAGAAATTCCTGTGGTGGTCCCTGAGGGAGTCGAGATCGAAGGGAAGGGATTCTTGCCTATGGGACTGATTTTCCTCGACGGGACGTCAAGGATTTCCGGGAATTTTTTTATAAAGAATCCCCGGAAACCGTTACTGTCTGATTCCCCGAACCTGATCCGCCATCATTCGGGAGAATTCGTCCACCCTTCCGGAAGAAGCTGAGCGGATCCCAGCGGATGCCTTGCGTGAGTCTTCTATTCTCTGCTTGGCCTCTTCTTGAGCGTCTGAGAGGATCTTGTCGCGTTCCCCCTTGAATGCGTCAAGGGGAAGCTCCTCTGAAAGGATCTCGCGTGCCTTCTTGTTGGCATCCTCCAGAATCCCTCGCGCCTCGGCCCGGGCCTTCTCTATCAATTTTTCAGCCTCTTTTTCTATCTCTTTAATCGTATCGCGGATCTCTTCCGGCATGGCATTCCTCCTAACCCTTTTCTTTTTCAAGTTCGCAGTATCGCTGGGTAATGATGTAGATGCCATGGTCGAATATGCGGATAGTCTTGTTGATTGTTTCAACCGCCTGCCGGTTATCCATTGCACTGAGGAACGGGGCCTGGAAATCGGCGTACAGCCACATGTGCCTCCTCATCATGATGGTGGCATAGAGTGTCTCATGGAGGGGCAGTTTCTTCTGGTGACTGACCTCCGCGTATTCCGTAAAGTATTTGCGTACCTCGGTGTATGGCTTTTCACTGAAGTACATCTCTATCAGCTTTTTGTAAAAATAGCCTGCTCTCTTGAGGAGCTCTCCTTCCGAAAAGTTATTGAATGAGGGTGTCCGGGGATTCTTCCGTACTGCATTGCACCACTGCTGCGCTATTTCTCTTCTGTGATTTTCCAGAACATTGATAAGCCGGTCCGCAAATACTTTCATAGAGGTCCTCCTTTTGGTATCAGGCTGTTTTTATCTTCCTCACGCGCAGAAGACATACTGGGTAGCTGTCTTCAACACTCTTCGTAGAACTTGTACCTGCGGCTTGAAGATCACTATCTCGTCAAACCTGCAGGAAATTGGCATCTCCAGTATCTGTGAAAATAGCCGTGCCTCAATCCCCGTTTGAGACCGAACCATCATGCACCCTTCACCTGATGACCCCACCTCTATGATAATCGGCAATTCCAGCAGCTCTTTCTCACTACCTTCCAATATCTGGGCCAGGAACTCAAGCTCTTTTTTATTGAACGTATGAATACTCCCGTCACCGCAGTTGACATGGGGATGGTCCTCATCCAACAGTTCGTCCAGTCTCTTCCGTTTCCGGGGCAGGTGGGCATTAAGCGCCTTCATATCTCCGAGGCAGCTTCCCCAAATCCTGTCCGTTCCGGGATCAATACGCATATGCTTCTCTCTGTTCGATAAGCAACTTGACATACTTGAGACGTGCCGTCTCTTCCCGATCCCGCTCCTCGAATTTCATTGTCAGGTATTTGATCGTGGCCTCGAGGCTCGGAATAACGATATATTCCAGCGCGTTATTTACTCTCTTTACCTTGTTGATTTCCGCCCCCAGAAGCTCCAGGGAATTCTGGAGTTCGGCCAGTTCAATGGTAGTCCGCAGACATTGCCGCGAGAGCCTTGTGCTGTTATCTATCAATGCTGAGGTGTCCGGTGTGATCCTCACCGCTGAACCGGGCACCTCCACATCGTCTATCTGAAAAGCAGGAATCCTCACCCCAGCAACGTTCCTCGTTGAGGTGCTCACCTTGAGGGCCATCTGGGATGCGAGGAGTTCCTTTTCCAGAAATGCGTACCCATGATATCCCGTCGTGACGGAAATGGCCCGGTAGGCTTCCTTATATTCTGCAAGCAAGCGCTCCTTGACGGAGGAGCATTCTTTAACGGTATCAAGAAACTCCATGATCAGAATGGAGAGCCTGTCCTTGACGATCTTCTGGATCCTCGTGGCGAGTTTGTGTCGTCGTTTGAGACGAGCAAGCTCAATCTTTGTTGGTCGTGTGACCTGAACCTTTGTTGACATAGGACGCCTTTTTTATGTTGCTGCCTCTCCAGCAGACGCTTTCGACGCCTTGGGGAGGTATTTTTCGATATACTCTTCCCGAATCAGTTTGAGATCTTCCCTGGGAAGCATGGAGAAGATGTTCCACGCCCTTCCCAGTGTCTCTTCAACGGTCCGTCTATCCTTTTCCTCCTGCGATATGAATTCCTGCTCGAACCGGTCCGAGGCGGCCAGGTACAGCCGATCCCGATCGCTCAGCGCCTCAGAACCGATGACCGTTGAAATCTCTCTCAGGTAGTTGCCCTCAGCATACACGGCGTATGACTGCATGAAGGCGTTATTGTGATCTTCCCGAGTGTTCCCCTCTCCGATCCCCTCTTTCATCATGCGAGAGAGGGAGAGAAAAACATCGATGGGGGGATAGATCCGCTTCCGTTCCAGCGACCGTGAAAGGACGATCTGACCCTCCGTTATATACCCCGTCAGGTCGGCGATGGGATGGGTAATGTCGTCGTCGGGCATCGTCAGAATCGGGATAATCGTCACGGATCCCTCCTTGCCGCTGATCCTTCCCGCCCGCTCGTACAGGGACGCCAAGTCCGTGTACATATATCCGGGATATCCCCTTCTGCTGGGAATCTCGCCCCGCATGGCGGCCAGTTCGCGCAGGGCGTCGCAGTAGTTGGTAATATCCGTCAGGATTACCAGGACATGCATATCATGTTCCCAGGCCAGGTATTCCGCGGCCGTCAGTGCAAGGCGCGGCGTCGACAGACGCTCGATGACGGGAGACGAGGCGGTATTGATAAATGCGACACTTCGGCTGAGCGCCCCGGTCTCCTCCAGGTTCGAGATAAAGTACCCCGCGTCATCGTAACTGACACCGATCGCCCCGAATACAATCGCGAATTCCTCCGATTTTCCCTTCAAAGACGCCTGCCTCAGAATCTGAGCGGCAATCTTGTTGTGGGGAAGCCCCGAACCGCTGAAGATGGGCAGTTTCTGTCCGCGTACCAGGACGTTGAGACCGTCTATCGCGGAGATGCCGGTCTCGATGAATTCCGCCGGGGGCATGCGCGACGCCGGGTTTGCCGGGACACCATTGATATCCAGGTAGGTGTCCGCCACAATCGGGGGACCGCCGTCTATGGGGTTCCCACTCCCGTCGAATATCCTTCCCATGATATCGCCTGATACGGGAAGCTTCAGCGTCTCACCCTTGTATTTGACCTTGCTATTCAGGAGATCGACCTCGCTCACCCCTCCAAAAACCTGAACGACGGTGGTTTCCTTACCGACTTCTATCACCTGTCCGGTTCGTATCTCACCGGTGCCAAGCTGAACATCCACGATCTCACTGTATCTGATGCCGGGTATACTTTCTATGACAAGGAGCGATCTCCTCGCGGTGCTGATCGCCTTTGTCTGTCTCGTAAATAGCTGCAAAGCCTCCATGAAGCTCCTCCTTACATAAAGGGATTTTTGTCCATGTCGGACCATAACTGCTTTGTATACTGATCGAACTCATCATTCGGGATATCTTTCATCCGCGATATGCGGGGCAGCATCTTCGAGGCGGCTACCTCGCTCACCAGCATCCCTGATTCGGTCGCTTCCTTTGCCAGATCGTAGAACTTCATGATGACGGCTATCATCGCGTGCGTCCTGGTGGGTTCCGTATAGGTGTCCACAGGATGATAGGCACTCTGCATGAGGAAGTCTTCTCTGATCATCCGTGCCGCGAGGAGCACCATTTTATCATCTTCCGGAAGGGCCTCGGGTCCGACCAGCCGGACAATCTCTTCCAGCTCCGCTTCATGCTGAAGCGTGATCAGCGCCTTGTTTCGTATATCGCTGTAATCGGGGCTGATTTTGCTCCACCACGTGTCCACCGCATCGGTGTAAAGGCTGTAGCTCTGAAGCCAGTTAATGGTTGGAAAGTGTCTTTTGTTCGCGAGGGCCACATCCAGCGAGTAGAGAACATCGACGATTCTGAGGGTCGCCTGGGTTACAGGCTCGCTGAAATCCGCGCCGGGAGGGCTCACGGATCCAATCACCGTGGCGGATCCCATTCGTTCCGGGTTCCCCACACACTTGACCCTCCCTGATCTTTCATAGAAGGCGGAGAGCCGCGATCCCAGGTAGGTTGGGAATCCCTCTTCCCCCGGCGTCTCTTCGAGTCGTGATCCTATCTCACGCATTGCCTCGGCCCACCGGGATGTTGAGTCGGCAACGAGAAGCACATCATACCCCATGTCTCTGAAATATTCAGCCATGGTAATACCAATGAATATACTGATTTCTCGGGCCACGACCGGCATATTTGACGTGTTGGCGATAAATATTTCCTTTTCCTGCAGGAGTCTGTCGGTTGCGGGGTCTTTCAGCTTTTTGAAACTGTGGAGAACATCTGCCATTTCGTTCCCCCGCTCGCCGCAGCCGACATAGATGTTGAGCTGTGTCTGTGACCATCGGGCCATCTGCTGAAGGGTAACGGTCTTGCCGGTTCCGAATCCTCCGGGGATGGCGGCTTTTCCTCCCAGCGCAAGGGGGAAGAGGTAATCGATGATCCGCGTACCGGTTACCAGGAGGTCTTCGGGATCAAACCGCTGTTTGTACACCCGGGGCTTTCGCGCCGGCCATTTCTGCATGAGGGTCAGAGGCTTCTTTTCGCCGTCGTGCTCCAGGAGGGCGACAGTCTCTTCGATGGTGAAATCCCCTTCCGATATCTCCGTGATGGTTCCCTGCATCCCGATAGGAACCATGATCTTATGCTCTATCAGGCCGGTTTCCGGCACCGACCCTATGATATCCCCCTCTTGAACGGTGTCTCCTCCCTTCACAGACGGGGTGAAATGCCATTTCTTTTCCCGGTCAAGGGCATGGGTCCGTACCCCACGGATCAGAAAGTCACCCACATCATCCATCATGGTAACGAGGGATCGCTGAACACCGTCGTAAATATTGCCGACGAGGCCGGGCCCTAGCTCCACCATGAGAATATTGCCCGTGCCGGTTACCGGTTCCCCTACTTTCAGCCCGACAGTATCCTCGTACACCTGGATGACAGCCTTGTCTCTCTCAAGACCGATAATCTCCCCGGTGAGCCGTTCATCCCCCACATCGACAACTTCGTATACCTGTGACCCTCTCATGTCCTCAGCGATTACGACGGGCCCCGAAATTTTCCAGATCTTCCCCATAGGTCATGCCTCACTTTGATAATATGTTTGATCTGTTGTGAATCAAAGGTTTCATCATCAGATGTTCACATTGAATCCTATCAACTTCTTGGTATACGCCTTATAGTATTCCTTGACATCCTGCTCTTCTGCCCTGAATCCCGAAGGAATTTCGATCACGATAGCGGAACTCCGTTTGCTTTCCTTGATATGCCTGATCGTATCAGCCACACGTTTACTCCAGTCCTCAGGAAGCATGATGATCCCCACGGAGCTGTCTCCCGCTAGTTCCATCAGTGCCTCTCTGACCTTCTCCCCAGTGTCCTTTCCCTCTTCTATGATCCGGCATGTGCCAACACCGGCAAGTCCCATCAGGGCTGTCTGATCCCTCGTTCCTATAATAGCTACGTTTATAGTATCTGTCATGCCGCTATCACCAGATCTTTTATTTCTGCCGGAGGTATCCGGTCTGTGAGCATTTTGAAGATTAATCTCAGATTTCTTATTTCCAGCTCCTTGAGGACCAGATACCACAACATGGTGGCGGGGGATAATATCCGGGGAGAAAGGATGTCCCTGAGCATCCTGAAACCATGTTTTTCCATCACCGTGTCTATCACCGTAATGTCCACACTTTTTTCGTACTCTTTTGCTATCTCCTGGGCCATCTGCTGATATCCCGTATCCTCAAGCTTCCCCGTTGTTTCAGCAATTTTCATGGCCAACAATTCCTGGACGGTTCCCTCGGAGAGCATACGCCCGCCGCTGAGGATCATTATCCCTGCGGGACGGCGCCCCTCGCCGAGAGACATCCGGAAGACCGTCCTGAGATTTGCCATGTCTATGCCGATAGTGAATGCCTGTTCGAGAAGATACCCGTCGCTCATTTCCCTGAATGCCTTCAACACCTTTTCATGATAGAGATTTTGCAGGGCCACCTCTCCCTCGGATACGGAGTGCGCGTCCTTTTCGTTGATATCCTCTACGGCCGGGATATACGATGCCAGATCGCATGCCGCGAGAATTGAGATAAGCTCATCCTTCTCACGCAGGGTGGACAGCTCCTGAAGGCGTCCCCCCTGATAAATTTTGCCGATCGGTATCATCGACGAGGGCATCATTCTCTGTAATATCCGCAGGGCTGCTCTGACATTCAAAACATCGTACTTTTCAACATAAAGCCGCGCCATACCCGACATGTCCCGTGACATGGCGAAACCCTCTATATGCTCCAAACATTCACCCAGGTACATCCACAAAAAGTTGTCAGCGTCGACGAAGGTTTTGATCGGCTGATCAAGCAGATATTCTCCTATGTCGGTTTCACTGATAATTTCGAGGGCGTCCTGCATGGTGGAGGACCGCTGCAGCATTTCTTCAATCTGTTCAGCGGTTACGGCCCGGGATTCCTCCCCTTTGAGGTAGGCCGACATAAATGCATACCGTGTGCTTGTCAGGTTCACTGTTTCCCCTCTTTGAAGAGTTTGGACCCCATCTCGGGCATGATCTTCGGCGTCAGCATGCCAAGCCTCACATCAAAGCTGTTGTCGATATTGACCATTCCATCCATGGATTCGGCAATGACTCCCCCCAGGCAATCCCGCTCGCCAACGTCAGCAACTCGCTTTTTCAGGCCGGAATCTTTCTCGACGACTTTCCGGGCAATGGCCACATCTTTCGGGGATACCAGAATTCTGAGTTTCTCATCCGATTCAAAGGCATCGATAGATTCCCTGATGAGTATCCCGAAGGCTTCTTCGTCAACTGACTCCTCGGCCAAACTCTTCTTTGCCCTGGCGATAACTTCATTGATGACGGCATCCTGTTCCTTCAGAATTTCCTGCCGTGACTTGAGGGATGACTGCGCCAGTATTCTCGCGGCTTCTCGCTGTGCTTCCGCCATGATACGCTTTTTCTCCGCCTCAAAGCGGTTTTTCTGTTGTTCCTTCGCGTGCGACACCACTTCTCCGGCTTTTGCCTTCGCGTTGGCTAGGATTTCTTTCGCTTCTTCACGGGCTTTATCAAGAATAGCCGCCCGGATTTTATCTGTTTCCATAATAGTCACCCTTGCGTATCATTCGTTACATGAGCTTGAGTATGCTCAGCGTCATAACGGAGAAAACGAGCCCCAACACTCCGATCAGCTCGACAAAGACAGCAAGCATCATGGATGTGGTGAGAATCCCTCCCTTTGTTTTTGGCAGCAGAGCAATACCGGAGGCGCAGACAGATCCCTGATAGGCCCCGGAGAAACATTCGGCCAGAGCGCCGATAACACCCACTGCCAGTACACCGATACCGGCGCCTCCGGCGGCAGGGAGGCCCGGCAGTACGACGGTCAGGATCATGATCAGAATTATCAGTCCGTAAAAACTCTGCGTCATCGGCAGAGACGCAAGGACGATGACGTTTCTCAACTGATCAGGTTTTTCTGAGATCGTTGCAACCCCCGCCGATGCTGCCATTGCGATCCCTATCGCTGAACCCGCAAGGCCGCCTCCCAATGCGATAGCTCCCCCCAATGTCGCTAATGCTTGTACTTCAGTCATGTTGTGCACCTCGCTTTATAATTTTATCCCTACGGTTATTTGTCTCTTTGAGCTGAGATGGAATGGGGCATACTTCCTGCCGCCCCCTTCGTAGAATTTCAGGAGAAATTCAACGAAACAAAGCCTCAGAGAGTGAATAAAAGCAGCCAGACTGCTGAGGAAGAGATTCAACACATGGAATACGGCAAAGAGAACTATGCCGACGATCATCCCCAGGACTGTGCCGATTATTCCCGGGATCACCCCTGAGAGCCCGCCCGCGATCCAACTCGCGAGGAGATTGAAAGCGGAAGCCAAGTAAAATGTGGCAAGCCCAACCCCTGCCAGCCGGGAATATGACATGATATCGCCGAGCAGCCCGGTCAGTTCAAATATCCAGAAAATACCCCCCAAACCGCCCATCTGCATAAATCCCGATATAACAATGAAAACAAGCCCGACAATCATCGGATATGCCATCCATCCATACGCGGAAGGATCGACAGGGATAAGCTCGACATGAAGAAGCATATGAAAGACATAGGGTATGCCGAAAATTTCTACGAGGAAGAGACCCACCTTGCCTAACACCAACCCCTTGTTTCCCTCCTGCAATCCCTTGATGAGGGAAAGAATGTGGGCTATGTTTACATGGACAAGGCCGATCAACAAGGCGATAATGATGAACGTAATCGGGTCCGAGAGCTGAGTCTGAACCCATTTTACGAGGGCAAGGTCCTGCAGGGCAATACCAAAATACATGTTCAGTACGTCCCCGAGATAGGTCCCTGACAGAACACCGAAAAGCAACGATACCGCACCGCTTATATATAGAACATTTCTGAATAAACGCACTTCCTCGGAGGAAGGATCATCCACCAGTTTGTCAAGAGCAAATCGTGCGAGTATCAGCAGACCTGCGGCGTAGACGACATCGCAGAGCATGAGACCGAAAAAGAATGCAAAAAAGTAAGCCACACTCGGCGTCGGGTCCCACCCACCGTACTTTGGGAGGCTGAAGAGATTAACGATCACCTCAAAGGGCTTGATCGGAAGCGGATTCTGCAGTCGCGTAGGAGGTTCCTCTGAAGGGGCCGGCTGGCGCGTATCGACAAAGACATTGTCAAGAGATTTGTGTATCTCAGACACGATGAATTCTGTCTTCCCCTGGGGGACCCACCCTTCAATGAGAGAGACATAACGGGTTTCAGACATCTGCTGGATGGCGGCCAGCATCTCGTCTTCTCGAGACACAATCTCCCGGTACAGGATTATCTGTTCCAATTGTTCCGAGGTGAGCTTCACTATTTCCTTTTCGAGTTCTTCGATCTCCTGCTTTTTGCTCCCGATAATGTCGTTTTTCTTTGTGATAAATTCTCTCAAGGTTACTTCTTCAGGAGGGATATCGAGGAATACCCCCCCCATATCGCGTGCTATCGATTCCACTAATTGCTGGCTGGTGGTCCGCGCAATGGAATAGACGACTGTTTCCTCTTCAGATGAGGTGGTACTGTATTGGAGGATATGCTGACCGGCTTTTTCCAGAAAGGCCCTGGCTTCTTCCATTGAAAAGACAAATACTCTGGCGGAAAGATAACTTCCCGAGTAGTTCAGGTCGCTCAGGGGGAGGTTTATCTCTTGTGACAGGATCTCCAGATACCTTCCCAGACCCTCCATGGTGGCAAGATCGTTTTCCAGCTTTGTTGCGTCATCTCGCAGGCGTGAACACTTCCCCCGCAGCCGTTCAGTCCGGTGAAGTATGGTTTCCAGAGGCTCGGCTGAGATTTCTTCAGGTATGCTGACGGTGTGTTCTCCCTTGACGTACGACAGAATATCATGAATACTCGCCGTGATCTTACGGATGAGATTTCTTCTGTCTTCTATTTTTGTGAGGTTGGTTGAATCGAGTTCCTGGGGTTCTTCAAGATGGAGGACGCCTATGGTCTGCAAAAGTTCCAGTGTTTTCTCGGAAGCATCTTTTGCGGTTACCACCCTGACCTTAAGCATTGTTTCGGGTGTGTTGATGAGCAGTGGTATCATCCGGTGCCCTCCGTCCAAAAAACTGTCGGGTAAGTGATAGGTGCTCTGACGGTCCAGCTGTCTGCAAGATTTCCATTACGAGGAGTGACTTTATGGCATCGTGTAGAAAACCTCCTTTTGAAAGTTGGTAAGGACGGAAAATCAATTTTGAAAAAAAAGGTGTAGATCATCATAAATGCGAGATGCCGAATTTGTCAAGAAAAAAATCGAAAGGACAAAATATGCGCTTTTTCGTTGTGAATTCAGGCTTATGCCCCGACACACGATTTCAGATTTGGCGGGATCTCATTTTCATGATAGGGTGCTATCCGCTTTGGAACTGTTGCTAACCAAGGGAATCTTTTTCACAAGATGAGGAAGCTTTTGTTGAGAGAAAAACCGACAAAACTGTATCTGCATCTCAAAAAGTGGCTTGAACGAGCCGCCGTGAATTATAATATGATACAAGAAAAAGATCACCTTCTGGTTGGTGTCTCGGGTGGAGTAGACAGCCTCGTTCTTCTCGATTTACTCAATACCCCCATGGTATTTCTTCCCCGTTTTTCCATTCTCGCGGTTAACATAGACATGGGCTTTGATCGGGAATACCGGGGATATGCTGCGCTGGAAAGATACCTGAAAGAGAGCGGGTATAATTATATCATGGAAAAGAGTGATATCGGTCCTTTTGCGCACAGCGAGGAAAACAAAAAGCCCCCCTGTTTTTTATGCTCGCGGATGCGGAGAAAGCGGCTGTTTGAGATCGCAAACGAACAGGGGTGTAACAAGATTGCGTTGGCTCACCACAAGGATGATATGATCGAAACATTACTTATCAACATGTTCTACGCCCGTGAGATCAGCACCATGATGCCGGACCAGCCCATCTTCGGAGGAAAGTTTCACCTGATCCGGCCACTCGCATATATCAGAGAGCCGCTGATCAAACGGTACGCGAAAGAGCTTGATCTGCCCGGGATAGAGAACAGGTGTCCCACCAGCAAAACATCACGGAGGATCTATATAAAAAATCTGCTGAATGACATGGAAAAAAGCAATAAAGACGTGCGCGAAAATATCTTTAAAGCGATGAGTCATGTGAGAATGGAGTATCTCCCGGACCATGACGGGCGTGACTCTGCGTCAACGGATATCCCGGTGGAGAAATAATGAGGACAGCCCCATGACAAAAAAGGACAAAAGCGCTGAAAAAATCATATGCCAGAACAAAATGGCGCGACGCAACTACTTCATAGAAGACACCTATGAGGCGGGGATTGTTCTTGCCGGGACCGAGGTGAAGGCACTTCGCGAGGGCAGAGGAAACATGAAAGACAGCTACGCCCAGGTGAAGAATGGAGAGGTGTTTGTCTACGATCTGCACATCAGTCCCTATTCCCACGGCAATAGATACAATCACGACGCCCTGCGGGTCCGCAAGCTGCTCCTGCACAAGCGGGAGATCCGAAAACTCTACGGAAAGGCCAACGAAAAGGGGATAACCCTCGTTCCCCTGAAACTATACTTCAAAAACGGAAAGGTGAAGCTGGAACTCGGCCTCGGGAAGGGGAAAAAGCTGTACGACAAGCGGGAGGATATCAAACAAAAAGACGACATGCGGGATGTCGAGAGGGATATGGCCGCGCGGGGAAAGCGCTGGTAGAAAGCATCTGCGAGCTTGACTTAGTCTTTAAAGGTAACTATACTAAATCCGTAATTGATGATCTTTCATATGGGGGCGTCACGGTTTCGACGGGGATAGTTGAAGCTGTAGCAGCGTGCCGAGGTTCCTACAGGCCTCGTTAAACAGGTAGGAAAACATAATCGCAGACAACTACGATTACGCCTTAGCCGCTTAGACGGCTACCGTTCTCCCGACCATGTCTGCCGGGTCGGATGAGGGCGTCATACAGGCGGGCTGGCCGATCTCTCTTTCCTGGAGGGAGCAAGGCGAGAACTAAACAGGATAGTGTCTGATCAATCCTGCCTTTGGGAGTTTTCAGGCGCGAATATAAATCAAAGGATACGCACGTAGAAACTGCAGTGGAATATTTTCGGACGCGGGTTCGACTCCCGCCGCCTCC
>CAZAST010000002.1:0-37021 GCA_964487805.1 uncultured Syntrophaceae bacterium | reverse complement strand
GTAATCCCCCACCGATACTCCGGCCGAGGAGACAATGATATCAGCCCGGAGAGCCGCTTGGAATTTCCGGGTCAGGTCGTCTCTGGTATCCTTCGCGATACCGAGCTGTAAGGGAACGCCTCCGCATTCCATCACCTGCGCCGCGAGAGAATAGCTGTTGCTGTTGACAATCTTATCGGTTGACACGGCATCATCGATGTCCACCAGTTCATCGCCCGTGGATATGAGCGCCACCAGAGGCCTGCGGTGGACCTTCACAAAGGAGCGTCCGAGGGCCGCCAGCATCCCGATTTCCGCGGGTCTCAGAACCGTCCCCGCGGGTATGACCAGGTCTCCCGTCCGGACATCCTCACCGGCATATCTGATGTTGTCGCCGTGCGGCACCGCCGCGCATATCCGCACTCCGGCATTTTCGCACGTCGTTTCCTCGACCTTCACAACCGCATCGGCCCCCTCCGGGATGGGGGCCCCCGTCATGATCCGCGCCGCTTCACCGGGCCCTATCTTCTTTCGAGGTGTGTACCCTGCCGGTATATCCTCAATAACAGTAAGAATCGCGGGATTATCAGTATCGGCGTCTGCCGTATCTTCCGATCTCACCGCGTAGCCGTCCATGGCCGAGTTGTCCTTCGGGGGAATGTGGCGGGGGGCGTGGATATCCTCTCCGATTACCCGTCCCAGTGCGCTCAGGATATCCGTCTTTTCAAGACTGAGGATCTCGACGGAATCGAGAATGCGGGCCAAGGCCTCTTTGACCGTCACCATGGTTCAACCCCCTGGCTCCGGCGAATACAGGCTGGCCCGGAGCGGCGTATGGAAGGCTCTTAGTATATGAAACACGTATCCTTGTCAATATTTCCGCCTTGAATAAATATGATCTATGGTATATTCAATTCCCGTATACGCGAGGGGAAAGACTCGGGAGATTGCCATGAACATCCTGGAAAAACAGGGGCGGATCCGAACGCTGCTTGATGACAACAATGCCATTCTTCTGGCCCATTACTACCAGCCCGGCGAGATTCAGGATATCGCGGACATACTGGGGGATTCTCTTGCTCTCAGCATGGAAGCTGCCGAGACGGCTGCGGACGTTATCGTTTTCGCTGGGGTGCGGTTCATGGCGGAAAGCGCCTCTATTCTGTCGCCGAAGAAGACGGTCCTTCTCCCCCGCCCCGACGTGGGATGCCCCCTCGCGGATACGATCACCGTGGAAGAATTGAGACAGGCAAAAGCCGACCATCCCGGAGCTCGGGTGGTGGCATACGTCAACTCATCGGCGGAAATCAAGGCCCACAGCGACATATGCTGTACCTCGGCCAACGCCGTGCGCATTGTTGAGAGCACCGACGCGGATACCGTTCTGATGGTGCCTGACGGAAATCTCGCACGGTACACGGCACGATTTACGAAAAAGAAGGTGATCCCGTGGAAGGGGTTCTGCTATGTCCACAACAACCTGGAGCCGGAAGAGGTGCGTAAGGCGCAGGCCGCCCATCCCGGGGCACCGGTGGCCGTTCATCCCGAATGCCGCCCGGAGGTCATAGCCATGGCGGACTTCGTGGGGAGCACGGGGGGGATTCTGAAATTCGCCCGCGAGACCGATGCGCAGGAGGTCATTATCGGGACGGAGCAGGGGATCATGCACCAGTTGAAGAAGGAAAGCCCCGGCAAGACGTTCATCCCCGCGTCGGATCACCTCATCTGCCGGGATATGAAGCGCATGACTATCGATGATATCCTGAGCGCCCTGCTCGAGATGAAGCATGTCGTTCGGGTGCCCGAAGAAATCGGAGAACCCGCTCGCCGTGCCCTCGGCCGGATGCTGAAGGCGTCGAAGTAGCATTGCAAGCAGACTTTTTGCGTGAGGAAACGAATATACAAAGATTCCCTGATCGGGGATTCCTCCCTTCGCGCGCTCATCGAGAAGATCCGTCGGGGAGACAATCCGGTGGATATCTGCGGCCTTCAGGGGTCCGCAAGGGCATTTGCCGCATCACTTCTTCTCAAACACACAAATAAAACGATCCTTTCTATAACCCCTTCCGTGAGGGATGCCCTCGACGCCTACCGTGATCTTTCCTTCTTTCTCGACGGAGAGGATGTCCTGCTTTTTCCCCCGTGGGACATCATTCCCCCGGACGACACTCTTTCCCGACAGATGGAGATTGCCGTTGGACGGGCCGGTGTTTTATCGAGCCTGCTGTCGGGGAGATCAGGTCTTATTGTCGCCTCCCTGAACGCTCTGATACAGCGGGTCGCCCCGAGGGGAATCTTCGAAAGCTGTATGGAGACCATTTCGATCGGAGACACGAGAGACCGGGATCTCCTCGCGCACACTCTGAGAGAAGGCGGGTATGAGCGGGTTCCCCTGGTGGAAAAGAGGGGGGAATTCAGCCTGCGGGGGTATATTGTCGATATCTTCCCCCCGGCGTACTCCTTCCCTTTCAGGATGGAATTCGTCGGTGATGAAATCGAATCGATCAGAGAGTTCGATCCCGCAAATCAGAGATCGCTGCGGGAGGTGGTGGACTTTGTTCTGTCCCCTGCAGGTGAACTGATTCTGTCCGGGGACCGCACGGCTCGGGTGCTGAGGAATCTGCGGGTCAGACTGAACGAACTGGACATTTCACGGACGCGTAGAGAGCGGCTGATCGACACCATTGAAAGCGGCCTCCTGCCCGTGGCGAATCTTCAGTTTCTCCCCCTGTTCTACGGGGATCCGGATAGCGGGGACGATGGACATGGTCTGGACACCCTCTTTGAGTATCTCCCCGAGGACACGCTGATCATCTGCGACAGTCCGGCCGTCATGGAACAGTCAGCCGAGACGGCCCTGAACGGCACGGACCGGATTATTCGGAAGGCCGAAGAAGAGGGAAGATTCTTTCTTGAAAGGGATCGTTTCCTCACATCATGGGAAGAAATCTCCCGGAGGTCGAGCGCCTTTCGCCTCATATACAGTGATCGCCTGCAGGCCGAGGCCCCGATCCCCTTTGAGGTGGAACAAATACGGATTGAAACGGCCTCCGCCCCTCACGCGGGGGAAGATGGCATCCTTGCCCCCCTGGCGGACAGGATCAGGTCGTGGGTCGGTGAAGGGCTTCAGGTGCACTTTCTCTGCGTAGAGGGGAACGTTCCCCGGATGGAGCATCTCCTGGACGAATACGCTCTCCCCCTGCGCCGATCGAAGAACCCCTTCCTCGCCGATTATGCGGATGGTGACGGAGGAAGCCTCATCCTCAGAGAGGGAAAAATAACCAATGGATTTTCGTATCCTTCTCTGAGCACCGTCATCGTCGGCGAAGAAGAGATCTTCGGAAAGAAGACGCGCAGGAGCCGCAGGGGCCGCGCCCGGGAAGGATATTTTCTCAGGTCCTTTGGCGAGCTGGAAAGGGGGGATTTCGTCGTCCACGTGGATCACGGCATCGGCCGGTATCAGGGACTTGAGCGGCTGACCTTCGGCGACATGGAAAGCGACTTTCTCCTTCTGGAATACCGGGATACGGATCGCCTCTATATCCCGGTGGACCGACTGAACCAGATACAGCGATACATCGGCCCCGACGGGCACATCCCGCAGGTGGACAAGCTGGGGGGCACCTCCTGGGAATCGGTAAAAAACAAGGTCAAGCAATCGGTGCGTGCCGTAGCCGAGGAGCTGGTTTCGATTTACGCGGCCAGGGAGGTGATGAGCGGACACAGCTTTTCTATCTCCAGCCGGGAGTACGAGGAGTTTGCCTCCTCCTTCGAGTTCGAGGAAACCCCCGATCAGGCGCGGGCCATCGAAGACGTCTACGACGATATGGGTGATTCGAAGCCCATGGACCGCCTTGTCTGCGGCGACGCCGGATTCGGAAAGACGGAGGTCATGCTGCGGGCAGCATTCAGGGCAACCATGGATGGCAAGCAGGTGGCAATCCTGGTTCCAACGACCATCCTGGCGGAACAGCACTACCGGACCTTTTCCCGCCGCTTTGCCCGTTACCCGGTCCGCGTAGAGGTCCTGAACCGGTACAAAACAAGCGTCCAGCAGAAGACGATCGTGGCGGATATAGAACGGGGCCTCGTGGATATCGTTATCGGCACCCACCGCCTCCTGCAGAAGGATGTCAGATTCAGGGACCTCGGCCTGGTGGTTATCGATGAGGAACAGCGTTTCGGCGTTGCCCACAAGGAAAAACTCAAAAAACTCCGGACCCTCGTGGACGTGCTGACCTTGACGGCAACCCCTATTCCACGGACGCTGCAACTGTCGCTCGTGGGGATACGGGACCTGTCAGTCATCGATACCGCTCCGCAGGAGCGCCGCCCCGTGGAGGTTCACATATTTGAATTCAACGAGGACCTCATCAAAAACGCCATCGAACGCGAACTCGACCGGGGGGGGCAGGTCTTCTTCATCCATGATCGGGTTCGATCCATATACAGCATGGCGCGCATGGTCGAAAAACTGGCCCCCCACGCGAAGATAGCCGTGGCGCACGGGCAGATGAAGGCGAAGGAGCTCGAGGATATCATGGTGGGATTCGTCCGCGGGGACTTCGACGTTCTCGTCTGCACAACGATTATCAGCTCCGGCGTCGACATACCGGCGACAAACACCATCATTATCAACCGAGCGGACCGGTTTGGTCTTTCCCAGCTCTACCAGCTGCGGGGACGGGTCGGCAGGGGGAACGAGGAAGCCTTTGCCTATCTCCTCATCCCCGAAGAATCCGCTCTGTCGCGCGACGCGAGGAAGCGGCTTTCCATCGCCCGCGAATTTTCCGAGCCGGGGTCAGGCTTCAAGGTGGCAACACATGACCTGACCATACGGGGCGGGGGGAGTTTCCTGGGGGTGTCCCAGTCGGGTCACATTTCCGCCATCGGATATGAACTCTACACGGAGCTGATGGAAAAGACCATCCGGGAACTCAAAGGGGAGCGACATCCCGAAGAGGAGATGGAGCCTGAGATCCACCTCGGCATCCCCGCTTTTATTCCCGACAGCTTCATAGGAGACACGCATACCAGGCTGATAACCTATAAGAGGATAGCCATGGTTTCGTCGGAAGACGATCTGCCGGCGATCAGAGAAGAGCTGGCCGACTGTTACGGGCCGGTCCCTCCCCAGGTGGACACCCTTCTGGATATTATCCGCATCAAAAACAGGCTTCGGAAGGTACGAGGGGAACGGATGGAATATAACGGAACGGAAATGCGCATCGCCTTTCGCGAAGACACACCCGTGGACCCGTCCAGAATCATCGCTCTCTCGCGGAAAAAATCAGGGGGGATACGGTTCACGCCCGATAACCGCCTCATCGTGTCCATGCCGGATCTCGCGGCGGAGGACATCGTTGGCAGGGCCACGGATCTTCTCAGTGAACTGGAGATTGAAGAACCGGGAACATTCTGATAACGTCATATGGTTATCAATAACGGGGGGATTATTATATGAAATCAAAAGTGTCTTTTTTCGCAACCGTCTTTTTCATGGTCTGTGCGACTGCATTGTACGCCGCCTCCGAGGACAGGATCGTGGCCATTGTCAATGATGGCGTCATAACGCTTTCCGAATTGAATACCGCTCTCGAGCGGGTCATGGAGCGGATTGAGAAGATCCCTGAAGGAGCCAAGCGAAACGAGGTGACTGCACAGGCCAGAAAAGCGGTCATGAACCAGCTCATTGATCGCACTCTTCTTGAGCAGGAGGCGTCAAAACTGAAAATCACCGTGACCGAAAACGATGTGGACAAGTCCCTGGAGGGCCTGTTGACGGACAGGGGATTAACGTATGAAAAATTAGAGGAAACCCTCGCAGCGGAAGGGGCCGATATTGCCGAGTATCGGGATGAAATCAGAAGAGACCTCCTGAGGAGAAAACTCATAGAACGAACTGTCAAATCCAAGGTGTCCGTCGCCGATGAAGAGGTGGGAGCGTACTACGCCAAACATCGGAACGATTACGAAGGGAAAGAGGCCGTCAGGATACAGCAGATATTGATCGTGAAGCCCCGGGACGCAACAGATCGAACCATACAAAAAGCGAAGGGAGAGGCAGAGGCGATCCTGAAAAAACTGAAAGCCGGTGAATCCTTCGACCTGCTGGTGGGGATGCACTCTCAGGGTCCCGCCGCGAGGGCCGGAGGGGATCTGGGCTTCATGGAAAAGGGGATGATGTTCCCCGCCGTGGACGAGGCGGCCTTCAGAATGAAAACAGGGGAGATCAGCGACGTCATAGAATCTCCCATCGGCTTCCATATCATCAGAATCATAGACCGGAGAGGCGCCGGGATCAAGCCCATCGAAGAGGTGCGCCAGGAGATCGTGGGGAAGATAGGGAACGAAAAAATGAAGAAAAAATTCGAGGAGTGGATGGAGGACGTGAGGAAGAAAGCATATATCGAGACACGGCTGTAGTCTCGAAACATTCTCAGAACCATCTATGAACCAGATAAAGATACGGGGTGCGAGCCAGCACAACCTGAAACATGTCAGTCTTGATATCCCGCGAGACAAACTTGTCGTCATAACCGGCGTCTCCGGTTCCGGAAAGTCTTCTCTCGCCTTTGACACCATATACGCCGAGGGACAGAGGCGGTACGTGGAATCACTCTCCACCTACGCGCGCCAGTTTATCGGACAGATGGACAAACCGGATGTCGAATCCATAGAGGGCCTTTCTCCCGCCATAGCCATTGAACAGCGAAACGCCAGCCGCAATCCCCGCTCGACCGTGGGGACCGTTACCGAAATATATGACTACCTGCGCCTCCTTTTCGCCCGGGTGGGGATTCCCCATTGCTACAACTGCGGGAAAACGATCGAGGCCCAGACCATCGATATGATGGCAGACCGGGTCCAATCACTCCCCGAAGGGACAAAGCTCAACGTCATGTCGCCGATGATCAGAGGCAAAAAGGGGGAGTTTCAGAAAGAGTTCGGGAGACTGCGCAAGGAGGGGTTTGCCCGTGTCCGCGTCGACGGGACGATACGGGATCTCGCTGAGGAGATCGCCCTGGACAAGAATAAGCGCCACGACCTGGAGGTGGTGGTTGACCGGCTGATTGTCAAGGCCGGCATCGGGAAGCGACTGCGCGATTCGCTGGAGATCGCCCTCGGTCTATCGGGGGGGTTGGCAGGCATCCAGATTATCGATGGCGAGGAGATGCTCTTCAGCCAGAATTACGCCTGCCCCGAATGCGGCATCAGCATGCCCGAACTTGCTCCGAGGATGTTTTCCTTCAACAGCCCCTACGGGGCATGCCCCGTGTGCGGCGGACTGGGGACACAGATCCATTTCGACGAAAACCTTGTCGTTCCCGATCCCGGCCTCTCCATTCGCGAGGGAGCCATCGCCCCGTGGGAAAACAAGGATTCCATCTACTTTCACCAGATGCTCGACGCCCTCTCCAGCCACTACGGATTCGACATCAACACCCCGTTCAACAAGCTCCCCGGGCGGGTGCAGCACGTGCTGCTGCACGGTTCGGGGGATGAGAAGATCGGTTTCTACTTCGACAGGAGCGGGAGAAGACATTTCTACCAGAGACGCTTCATCGGTATCCTCGAAAAACTGGAGGAGGCATACCGGGAAGACGGCGCCGGCAACAGCCGGATGGATTTCGCCCGGTATATGAATATCAGCGACTGCCCGGCCTGCGGAGGGGCGCGACTGAAACGGGAAAGCCTCTCCGTAACGGTGGGCGGAAAAAATATCGACGAGGTCTGCCGGCTGTCGATCCGGGAATGCATGCGTTTTTTCGAAACCCTCTCCCAGTCGCGTACCGGTTCCCTCATCTCGGAACGGATCCGCAAGGAGATAGGGGAGCGGCTCCAGTTTCTCATCGACGTGGGGATCGACTATCTGAGTCTTTCCCGGGCGTCGGGTACCCTTTCGGGCGGGGAGGCGCAGCGGATCCGTCTCGCCACGCAGATCGGCTCGGGGCTGGTCGGTGTTCTCTATGTCCTGGATGAGCCTACCATCGGACTTCATCCGCGGGACAGCGCGCGCCTTGCGTCCACACTGAAACGACTGCGCGATATGGGGAATACGGTCCTGGTGGTTGAACACGACACGGATATCATGAACGCGGCCGATGATATCATCGATGTCGGCCCGGGGGCGGGGGTACAGGGGGGAAAAATCGTCTTCCAGGGATCTCCTGAAGAAATCCGTCGATCGGAAGTCTCCCTCACGGGGAAGTACCTTTCAGGCAGACTGTCGATCCCTGTTCCGGAACAGCGAAGACCTTCTTCCGAGCGATTCATCGTTATCGAGGGGGCATCGGAGAACAACCTCAAGGATATTGATATCCGGATCCCCACCAATGCCTTTACGTGCGTGACGGGCGTTTCGGGATCGGGAAAGAGCACCCTGGTGATCGAAACATTGTACAAGGTGCTCCGCCGCCGGTTGAACAAGTACCGGGGCAAATCAGGCCGGATAGGACGAATACGGGATTTCGGAGGCATAGAACGGGTTATTACCATGGATCAGCAGCCGATAGGACGCACCCCCCGGTCGAACCCCGCGACTTACACGGGGGTCCTCACCCATATCCGCGACCTCTTCAGTCAGCTTCCCGAGGCGAAGGTACGCGGCTACAAACCGGGACGGTTCAGCTTTAACGTCAGAGGAGGACGGTGCGAGGCGTGCCAGGGGGAAGGAGTCAAGAAGATCGAGATGCATTTCCTCCCCGATGTGTACATCACCTGCGACGCCTGCCAGGGAAAGCGGTTCGGCAGAGATACCCTTGAGGTGCGATACAAGGGGCTTAACATAGCAGATGTTCTCGATATGACGGTCGATCAGGGCCTTGCCTTTTTTGACAACATCTCCCCGGTACGCTCGAAGCTGCAACTCCTCTCCGATGTGGGGCTCGGGTATATCAAACTGGGTCAGTCCGCCACGACGTTTTCCGGGGGCGAAGCGCAGCGGATCAAGCTGGCGCGCGAGCTTGGCAAACGCCTGACCACCGGTACGCTCTATATCCTGGATGAACCAACGATCGGCCTTCATTTCGCCGACATCGAGCGGCTCCTCATCGTCCTTGCGCGGCTGGTGGACATGGGGAATACCGTCGTGGTAATCGAACATAATCTTGACGTGATCAAATCAGCGGATTACATTATCGACATGGGGCCGGAAGGGGGAGACGACGGCGGAAGGATCGTCGCAGCCGGCACCCCTGAAAAGGTGGCGCAGGTCGAAGAGTCGCTCACCGGGAAGTTTCTGAAGAGCGTTCTCCCGACGCGGGGCGACTAGAACTGTTTTGCGTCATCCGTAATCTTTTCAGAGAAGTGGAGAGAATCTATGCCTATATACGAATTTTACTGCCCGCGGTGCAACACCATGTATAACTTCTTTTCACGATCGGCCAATACCGAGAAGATCCCCTCCTGCCCGCGGTGCAAGACGAAAAAGCTCGAGCGCCGGATGTCGATCTTCTCCGTTGTCTCCGGTCAGAAGGGTGACATGGAAGACGACCTTCCCCCCATCGACGAGGCAAAAATGGCGCGGGCCATGGAAACCTTGGGCAGGGAGGCAGAGGGATTTGACGGAGACGATCCCCGGCAGGCGGCGGCCATGATGCGCAAACTCTCCGAGGCAACGGGGCTCAAACTCAAGCCGGAGATGGAAGATGCCCTGAGCAGGATGGAACGGGGGGAAGACCCCGAGAAGATAGAGGAAGAGATGGGCGAACTCCTCGACGACGACAATCCCTTTTCCCTGGAAGGGTCGAGCAAAATGAGGGGACGGCACCCGACCCCCCGGGTGGATGAAACGCTTTACGATCTGTAGGTTACTTATCGAATCTGTCCGTGCAGGCGAGGGATGATCACAGACACCGTCATATGTAAAATGAAACATAAGACATTGCATGCGATAAATAGAGGCAACGAACAATCTCTTTTGGTGGTCTCATGGAAAAATCACGCGCTACGGTTAACCCGTAGCGTGGATCGACATGCTCTCTTCAGCGATAAACTATGGTTATCATGATTTTGTCTGATAGTTATGGTATAACTCTAACCATCATGGTGTGCAAACTCTTATAAAAAGACCAAAAAAACATTGTAATGGAAAACTTGTCTCATGATTTTTTGGTTGCAGTTGCAATGAGATATATATCGTTAGCCGTGGTGAAATTATAAAAACCGTTTTATTTTATGCCGAAGAGGTGGAATAGAGCACCGTAGATTGCTTGGAATGAAGGAGAAAAAATCATGTTACTAATAGAAGACCTGCAGGTAAAACTGGGAAACAAGAAGATCCTCAGGAACGTGGATCTGGAGATTCTCCCGGGAGAAACGCACATACTGTTCGGCCCGAACGGATCGGGGAAGACCTCGCTTTTGATGACGATCATGGGATACCCGCAGTACAAGGTAACCGGCGGAAAGATCATGTTCAAGGGAGAAGACATCACGCACATGACGATCGATGAACGAGCGCGGCTCGGGATCGGGATGTCGTATCAACGGCCGCCCAGTATACAGGGGCTGAAGACACGGCGGATGATCGAAGCGTGTTCACACAACCATATCGATGTCGACGCCCTTGCCGGGAAGGTCAACTTCACGGATTTTCTTGATCGAGATATCAATGTGGGATTCTCGGGGGGGGAGATCAAGCGGTCAGAGCTCCTGCAGTTGATGGCTCAGGACCCCGATCTCGTGCTCTTCGACGAGCCTGAATCCGGCGTTGATCTCGAGAATATCTCCCTCATAGGGAACACGATCAACGCGCTCTTGGAGCGGAGGCCCGATGACGAACCATGTAAAGCGGCAAAACAATGCGAAACGGCAAATGTGCCTACGCCCTTCAAGACGGTGAAAAAGATTGTTGAAGGCCGGTCCAAAATGGGGCTGATAATCACCCACACGGGGTTTATCCTGGACTATGTAACGGCTGATAAAGGGCTGGTTCTCTATAACGGCGTAGTGGCGGGGAAGGGCCATCCGCTGGAAATATTCAAACAGATCCGGAAAGTGGGATACAAGGAGTGTGCACGATGCGCAGCTTAGACGACAGAGCCCGCGAGGCAAAAGGTAAAAAGGCGGCGATCGGACCGGACATCGATGTGGATGCTTATTCTTTGGAATCCCCCGCGCATGGAGAGATGGAGGATTTACGGGTGCTTTCTGCAACCGACAGGGAGAAAATGGCCCTTGCCGGGCTGGACATCGGCGAGGGAGAGCGCGCCGGAACGTATATCCAGAAAGATGCATTCCCAATCCACTCAAGCTCTCACCAGGACGGCCTGGAGATTATCCCCATCAAGAAAGCGCTGGCAGAGATGGCCTGGATACAGGAGTATTACTGGAAGCTGGCTTCCGTGGATGCCGACAAATATACGGCGCGCGCCCGCCTCGATCTCCAGAACGGCTACGTGATCCGGGCGCTTCCGGGTAAAAAGATTACCCTCCCGGCGCAAGCATGCCTCTACCTTGAAAAGGAAGGGTTCAATCAGAATGTGCACAATATCATTATCGCCGAGGAAGATTCCGAACTGCACATCATCTCCGGGTGTGCCAGCGCCTCGCATGTGACGCGGGGACTTCACGTGGGGATTTCGGAGTATTACGTGAAGAAAAACGCCACACTGAGTTTCTCCATGATACATCACTGGGCCGAGGATGTGGTGGTACGACCCCGGTCGGTCGGAATAGTCGAGAAGGGTGGCCTTTTTCTCAGCAATTATATCTCCATGAAACCGGTCAAGTCCGTCCAGTCCTACCCGACGATCTACCTTGTGGGGAAAGGGGCCGTGGCCCGTTCTTACAGCCTCCTTGTGGGAAGTCCCGGCTCGGAGCTGGACGTGGGCGGGCGGATCTATCTCAAGGCCAGAGACACGCGCGCGGAGATCATCTCGCGGGCCATTACCAACGGAGGGAATATTATCTCCCGCGGAGATATCGTTGGTGAGGTGCCGGGAGTGCGGGGACATTTGGAATGTCACGGCCTCATCCTGAATGGGGGGGTCATGCATGCAATCCCTGAACTGAAGGGAATGGTCGACGGCGTCGAGCTGTCACATGAGGCCGCGGTTGGCAAAATAGCGCAGGAAGAAATCCTCTACCTCATGTCGCGCGGTATGACGGAGGAAGAGGCGGCCGCAACCATCGTGCGGGGGTTTCTGAGCGTGGACATCCCCGGTCTCCCCGCGCCGCTCCAGGCGGAGATTGATCGCGCGGTTGATCTGAGCCAGAAAGAAATGATGTAGGATCAGAGCAGCAGAAATGTCCCCTGCCCAGATCAGGACATGCTTTTCCGCGCTTTACAGTAATCTCTTCTTGGGTGCATGGAGTTCACCTGCCGACTGGACACCCTTCGACAGAGTATTCAGAAGGGGTTCGCGTCCCTGCGGGGCACACGGCTCCTGTTTTATAATACAATGAGGTCCACCCATTGATTTACAAACCGGACACATGCGGGTGGCTCAGTCAAAGTGATATCGAGGACCGCAGACGAGGAGTAGCAGGCAAAACGAGTATGGATGGCTATACAGGGAATATTCTGAAAATAGATCTGACCCAAGGCTCCATCGAGCGGGAACCCCTTGACCCCATGCTGGCCCGCCGGTTTTTGGGAGGAAACGGGTTTGCCGCCAAGTTTATTCATGACCTCGTTCCCTGCACCGCGGATCCCCTGTCCGAACAGAATATCGTGGTCTTCGCGACGGGTCCCTTAACCGGATCACCGGTATGGGGCTCAGGGCGTGGTCATCTCGCTTCGGTATCACCTCAGACCGGGATGTTTTGTGATTCAAATTTCGGGGGAGACTTTGCCTCGATGCTGAAGAAAGCCGGTTTTGACGCTGTTATTATCGCGGGCAGGGCCGAGACACCCGTCTATATCTCGATACGCGATGGAGATGTCCGGATCAGGGAGGCGAAGGCCCTGTGGGGCAAAACAACAGGAGAAACGCATGAGATGCTGGTCGCACGGGAAGGAGCGGATATAGAAAGCGCGGTTATCGGTCCTGCCGGGGAAAATGGTGTCCTGTTTGCGGCCGTTATGTGCAGCGGATCTCGTTTGAGCGTCGCCGCGCGGGGAGGGATCGGTGCTGTTCTGGGAGCAAAACACTGTAAGGGAATTGCGGTGGCGGGCGCGGATAAGACGGGGATTGCAGATCCGGATGCCTTGAAACCGCATCTGAAAACAATCTTGTCCGAGGTGAAGGACAAAGCGGCGGCATTGCGTTCAATGGGGACCCCTTTTCTTGTAAAAATGATTAATGAGAAGGGCGTACTTTGCACACGTAACAACATGCAGGAGACCTTTGAACAAGCTGAGGCCATCAGCGGAGAGTATATACGTGATCATTACCAAAGAAAAAGCGTCGCCTGCCGCGGATGTCCTGTCGGGTGCGGCAAATTGGTATCGGTGCCGGAGGGTGCCTTTTCTGATCGAGACGTCAAGATGCCGGAATATGAGACTCTGTATGCCATGGGTTCAATGCTGTATAACAGTGACATCGTTTCGATCTTCAACGGCAATGCCACGTGCGATGAGATGGGTCTTGATACTATCAGCTTCGGCGTCACCCTCGCCTTTCTCACGGAGTGCGCTGAGAGAGGAATCGTGGGTGAGAATGAACTTAAGATGATAATATCCTTCGGTTCATGGGGAAATCTGTCGGAGATAGCTAAAAAGACAGCGTTCAGAGAGGAAGGAATCGGCCAACTGCTCGCCCTTGGGTCCGAACGGCTTTCGAGGCGTTTGGGTGGTGATTCGTACAAATACCTCTATTCTCAACAGGGCCTTGAGATGGCGGGGCATTCAGCCCGGGGATTGCCGAGCATGGGGCTTGCCTACGCGACCTCGACGCGTGGCGGGAGCCATCATGACGCGCGCGCCAACTATAATGATTCCGATATGGAGAGCAGTGTTGAAGAACGGGCGCAGTACTGTATCGACAGTGAGCACAACACCGCCATAGGAGATTCCCTCGTTATCTGCCGGTTCATACAGGAGCGGGCGTTCGGGGTCCGGTTGAATGATGCATACATCCCGCCGTTGCGCTGTGTCACCGGTTGGAACATCGATCTGGCCGAACTCAAGACTATCGGCGAACGGATATATACCCTGGAGCGCATTATCAATGTAAAGAGGGGAGCGAACCGCTCGACTGCCACGCTCCCTTACCGTGTCATGCATGAGCCCATTCCGGACGGCCCACGGAAGGGGAGATACGTGCCGCAGGCGGAATTGGACAGGATGCTGGACAGCTACTACCGGCTGCGGGGATGGGACAGGAATGGCACGCCTCTGAACGGTACGCTTTCGCGACTGGGGCTTACATAAGGAGAGACTCTCCCCAAGCACCATGCCATGGAGCATGCGAGCCCCCCACTGCAAAGAGCTTCCTTCCCCCCTTTTGTGAGGGAAAAACATTATTCTTGACGGGCGGTTTTGTTTTCACTAACATAACATTATGACAGCTTCGCGCGCTCCGGGGTTCGCAGACGCGGGCGTGGCGTATCACAGGAGGTACAGGAAAAGTGGATGAGAAAAGATATGAACTGAATGTCCAGTTGGCCCAGATGTTGAAGGGGGGCGTTATCATGGACGTTGTCAGCGTGGAACACGCAAAAATCGCCGAGGATGCCGGAGCTGTAGCGGTCATGGCCCTTGAACGCGTCCCCGCTGATATCCGCAAAGAAGGCGGTGTAGCACGTATGTCTGATCCTGCTCTCATAGCACAGATAAAAGAGGCCGTATCGATCCCGGTCATGGCCAAGGCGCGGATCGGCCATTTCGTGGAGGCCCAGATTCTGGAAGCCTTGAAGATCGATTATATCGATGAGAGCGAGGTCCTGACACCGGCAGACGAGGAATGCCACATCGACAAGACCCGGTTCGCGATTCCTTTCGTATGCGGGGCCCGTAATCTGGGGGAAGCCCTGCGGCGCATCGCCGAGGGAGCCGCCATGATCCGCACGAAGGGTGAGGCGGGGACGGGGAACGTGGTTGAGGCGGTCCGCCATATCAGGACGGTCAATCGTGAAATCAGGCAGCTTGTGAATATGCCGGTGGAGGAGGTAACCGGTTTCGCCAAGGCCAACGGTTTTCCCTATGAACTTGCCCTTCAGGTGCGAGAACTGGGAAGACTGCCCGTCGTCAATTTCGCTGCGGGGGGTATTGCGACCCCCGCCGATGCCGCGCTGATGATGCAGCTTGGTTGCGACGGGATATTTGTCGGATCTGGGATTTTCAAATCGGAAGATCCGGCGAAGCGCGCCCGGGCTATCGTCAAGGCAACGGCGTATTTCAACGACCAGGGAAAGGTGCTGGAGGCCTCCATGGGATTGGGAAATGCCATGCCGGGGATTGAGATTTCCGAGATCCCGGAAACACAGATACTGGCAACGCGTGGATGGTAGCTTCTGTGGCGCAGGGGGCGGGGAATCCTGTCGGTGTGCTTGATCTCCAGGGGGATGTTGCCGAACACCTTGATCATCTGGAGCGTCTCGGTGTCAACGCGCGTCCGGTAAAGACACCACAGGATTTTGAAGACCTTGCCGGTCTTATCATCCCCGGAGGGGAAAGTACCTGCCTTGCGCGACTTTTAGATATCTTCGGCATCAAAGACCGCATATTGGATGAGTTCCAGCGCGGTTTGAAATTGTGGGGGACATGCGCGGGAGCGATTCTTATCGCCGATACAATTGTTGGAGAGCCGCCCTTCCTTCCTCTTATTGATATTGAAATCCAACGAAACGCCTTCGGCAGTCAACTGGATAGCTTCGTATCAGAGGCATCAGTTCCACGGGTGGCTCCTGAGCCGATCCCCCTTACCTTCATTCGCGCCCCCAAGATCACGCGGGCAGGCAGTGACGTCGAGGTTCTTCTTCAGTTGGATGGGTATATCGCGGCCGCGGAAAGCCCCGGCGTCCTCGTAACGGTTTTTCATCCCGAGCTCACCCCTTCTCTCGCATTCCATCGGTATTTTGCCCTGAAGTGCGGCCTGACGCCCTTCGTTGCGAAGGTACCGCCGATTGATATCCCGTGGGACAACAGAAGCTGGACAAGATATACCCGCCTCTGAAAGGGTCAGCATGCTTACACAAACCATTGCTTTACCGGGGTATTCAGGCGCTGGCAGGTATTTCTGATGACAGAATGAACGAAATACAGTATAAAAAACCGAAGGAACAAAGGGACTGAATAAGTTCACTCTACATACCATGAGGAGGGTGCCTGATGATTTTCAATGAAGAGTTCGAAACACTGCCTCGGGAAGCGCTGGAGGCCTTACAGCTGAAACGACTCCAGCAGGTAGTAAAGCGGGTGTACCACACGGTGGGACATTATAAGCGGGCCTTCGACGAAGCAGGCGTTACGCCTGACGATATCAATACCCTTGACGATATCAGAAAACTGCCCTTTACGATCAAACAGGACCTCAGGGACAACTATCCTTTCGGTCTCTTCACAGTCCCCATGAGCAATATTGTGCGGCTCCATGCCTCATCGGGAACAACCGGAAAACCGACCGTTGTTGGATATACCCGTCGAGACATTGATACCTGGTCCAACCTGATGGCCCGTTCCTTTGTGGCGGCGGGTCTGACCAGCAATGACGTAATACACAACGCTTACGGATACGGCTTATTCACGGGGGGTCTCGGGGCTCACTACGGCGCCGAGAGACTGGGCGCGAGCGTGATTCCCATGTCCGGCGGAGGTACGAAAAAACAGATCATGATCCTCCAGGATTTCGGGCCGACGGCTATCTGCTGTACTCCTTCCTATGCCCTGTATCTTGCCGAACAGGGAAAAGAGATGGGGATTGATATGCGATCCCTCCGTTTGCGGGTGGGAGTATTTGGGGCTGAACCGTGGAGCGAGCGGATGCGGCAGGAGATAGAGGACCGCCTGGGAATCAAAGCCCTTGATATATACGGGTTGTCCGAGATCATAGGCCCCGGCGTAGCAATTGAATGCGCGGAGGGACGAAACGGCCTGCATGTCTTTGAAGATCATTTCATCGTGGAAATCATCAATCCCGAGACGGGTGAACCGGTCCCGCACGGCGAAGAAGGAGAACTGGTTTTCACCACCCTGACCAAAGAAGCGGTCCCTCTCATCAGGTACCGGACGCGGGATCTGTCCCGTCTGCTCGAAGAGCCGTGCAAGTGCGGGCGGACGCATATCCGCATGGCGCGCATATCCGGACGCAGCGATGACATGCTTATCATACGGGGAGTGAACGTTTTTCCGTCACAGATAGAGAGCGTTCTCCTATCCATCGAGGGACTTGAACCTCATTATCAGCTGATTGTTGATCGGGAGGGCACGCTGGACACCCTTGAGATACAGGTAGAGATGAGTGAAGATCTGTTCTCCGACAAGATCAAGACTCTGCAGAATATCGAAAGCCGTATCACGAAGGATATCAAGGATTATCTCGGTGTCAGTGCGAAGGTCAAACTGGTCGGTTCCCAGACACTGGAGCGGGTCGAGGGGAAGGCCCAGCGAGTCATCGACAGGAGAAAACTCTAACAAAAAAGAGGGGGCACCAGATATGAAGGTAGATCAAATTTCAGTTTTTGTGGAGAACAAGCCCGGCAGGCTCGAACATGTAACAAGGGTACTGGCTGATGCAGATATCAATATCAGGGCCCTGTCTCTTGCCGATACCTCCGATTTCGGCATCCTGCGGCTTATTCTCAATGATAGTGACACGGCGGAAAAGGCCCTTCAAAAAGAAGGTTTTACGGTCCGTCGAACCCATGTGGTGGCCGTTGAGGTACCCGATCGGCCGGGAGGCATGCACAGTATCTCGAAGGCCCTGGCGGGGAAAAATATCAATGTCGAATACGCGTACGCCTTTGTGGAGCGAAGCGGTGAAAACGCTATCATCATATTCCGGTTTGATGACATTGATGCGGGCATACAGGCGCTGATCGCGGCTGGATTCAACGTGCTGCCCGGTGAAAAGATTACCCACCTCTAAAGAGTGCCCGGAGCAGTTGCATAAGGATCCTTTGTTTTCCCAGTGTGATTTGTGGACCGCCTGTACATATGCCTGAAACTGTATTGACATCAGACATTTTTGATGGTACAGACGGCGCACAAAGTTGTTACAAGCAACAGGGGGACGGCGATTGGGTACCGGCAAGGAGCGGTTGAGACGGTGGCGGGAACGAAACCGGGCGGAAGGAAAAAAATCCTTCACGGTTATGCTCTCACAGGAGTCTCAGGACATACTGTCTGAAGAAAAAAAGGGGGCGGGAGCAACCTATTCGACCATTATCGAAAACGCCCTTCTGAACATCAGGAAAGCTGTCGACACCGTTGTTCCCGCCAATGATACGCCAAAGAGACAAAAGATCCTCATAGACGAGGACGGCATACTCCGCGGAGAAGCCGAGCGGGACAAGGGATATCCGAGCAAGATTACCATTGAAGATGACACCCAGTTAAGCAAGGGATTTATACCGAGACTCTTAAAACGATCCAACAGCCGATTTTACAGACTCAAGAAGTGATGCGCTTCGGGAAGCGCGTCACTGGCTTTCCTCTTCCCCCTTTTCTCCGGTACGACCCTCCCGCCTCATTCGATACCACTTTTCCAGTCGTTTCTTGATAACCTGTTCATACCCCCTATCAGTCGGGGAATAGTAGGTTTGCCTCCGCAGCTTTTCCGGCAGGTATTCCTGAGGAACATGGGCACCCGGAAAGTTATGGGCGTACCGATACCCCTTGCCGTATCCCAGGTCCTTCATCAGCCGCGTCGGGGCATTGCGTATGTGGAGAGGAACGGGGAGCGTGCCTGTTTTCCGTATATCTTCTTTTACCCTGCCGAATCCCGTATAGAGGGCGTTGCTTTTCGGCGCGGTGGCCAGATAAACGGCGGCCTGGGCAAGGGCCAGCTCTCCTTCCGGAAGTCCGATACACTGAAATGCGTGCAGGGCGGCTACTGAAACTTCCAGTGCCGCGGGGTCCGCGTTTCCCACATCCTCGGATGCAAACCGGATCATCCGGCGGAGGATGAAGAGGGGATCTTCCCCCGCCTCGAGCATCCGTCCCAGCCAGTACAGGGCGGCATCCGGATCACTCCCCCTGAGGCTTTTGTGGAGGGCCGATATCAGGTTGTAGTGCTCCTCGCCTTTCTTATCGTATTGCAGGGCTTTCCTCTGCAGCGCTTCTTCCACGGTGTGAAGGGTAATTTCCCCCCCCGGCTGGACAAGCGATGCTGCCGCCTCCAGATTGTTGAGCGCCGTCCGGGCGTCTCCATCCGCTGTCCACACCATATGAGCAAGGGCTTCATCATCCGCCGAAAGCGAGAGGGTGCCGAGACCTCGCTGCCTGTCCGCAAGCGCGCGCCTGAGAATCATGGTGAGATCTTCAGGAGAATAGGGCGCGAGGACCAGGACGCGTGTGCGTGAGAGAAGGGGTGAAATAACTTCGAACGATGGATTTTCGGTCGTTGCGCCAATCAGCGTAATCAGACCGCTTTCGACATGAGGAAGGAAAGCGTCCTGCTGCGCCTTGTTGAAACGATGGATCTCGTCGACGAAGAGTATGGTTCTGTTCCTCTGATGCCTGAGTTGCGCCTTCGCTTCTTCTATGATTGCCTTGATTTCCTTGACACCAGAGAGAACAGCGGAGATCGTTTCAAAATGGGATTGAGTCTCATGAGCGATGATCCGCGCCAGGGTCGTCTTGCCTGACCCGGGGGGACCCCAAAAGATCACAGAGAACAGATTGTCATCGGCAATGGCCCGGCGGAGGAGGGTGTCGGGGCCAATGACATGATCCTGCCCCACGAAATCATCCAGGGTTTCGGGCCGCATCCTGTCCGCAAGAGGACGGGCCATCACTGACGTTTCCGGCCTTCCTTCATCGAACATGTCCATGCAATAACCTGCCATTCTCCATATACAGCCATCCCGGCCGTAAGGAAATTATCATATTGTGCGATAATTCTATAGGTTTCCCCGCTTCCGCACTGCATCGGCTATTTCCAGAAGAGTCGTCATCTTGTCCTGAGGTGGCGTATTGAAACAGCGCTCCCACTCCTCAGACCTAAGATATTTCCTCAAATGCTCCTCAACGGGGATCAGCCCCTCCCAGCAACGAAGTATCATCCGGCAGGGAAGATCCCCCTGTTCCCGCCTGCAGTAGCCAAAGGTGATCTCGCCACCCAGCCGGGGACATCGCAACGCCATATGATCAAATCTAGTCATTACCCATACACGCTTTCTAGGGTTTCGGAAACTGTTCAAGCGTTTTCTTCGCCCGTTCAATATCTTCTTCAGGGAACTGGTAATTGCCCAACTTCCCGGAGAGATAGGCGTCATACGACGCAAGATCGACCAGACCGTGGCCGCTCCAGTTAAAAAGAATGACTTTTTCCTTCCCCTCCTCCTTCGCCCGTTTCGCCTCCTGGACTACAGCCGCGATCGCATGACATGTCTCGGGAGCCGGGATGAAGGCTTCGGACCGAGCCCATTGTATCCCCGCTTCAAATGTTTCAAGCTGAGGATAGGCCCTGGCCTCCATGACGCCCTCTTTTACCAGGTGGCTGATAATGGGGGCCATCCCGTGATATCTGAGCCCTCCGGCATGGATCGGGGCCGGTACGTAATCATGGCCGAGAGAGTACATGGGAAGCAGAGGGGTGGTCATGGCCAGGTCCCCGAAGTCATACCCATAAGGGGCTCTCGTGAGGGTCGGGCAGGAGGCCGGCTCCGCCGCAATGATCGCCATCTCTTTACCGTGTATCTTGTCACGGGTGAAAGGGAGGGCCAGTCCGGCAAAATTGCTCCCGCCGCCTGCGCAGCCGATCACCACATCGGGATACTCGCCGATCTTGTCGAGCTGTTTCTGTGCCTCCAGGCCGATTATCGTCTGGTGGAGCATGACATGGTTCAAAACGCTCCCCAGCGAATAGCGGGCATCTTCCTTACCGACTATCTCCTCGATCGCTTCGCTGATGGCAATACCCAGACTCCCGGGGGAATCGGGGTTCTGGGCGAGGACCCTGCGCCCCGTCTCGGTCAATTCACTCGGACTGGGGAAACATTGGGCTCCCCATGTCTGCATCATCAGCCGGCGGTAGGGTTTCTGGTCATAGCTGACCCGGACCATGAAGACTCTACACTCGAGGCCGAACATATTGCAGGCCATGCTGAGCGCGCTCCCCCACTGCCCGGCCCCGGTCTCGGTGGAAAGCTTTTTAATGCCGAAGACCTTGTTATAATATGCCTGAGCGACGGCGGTGTTGGGCTTGTGAGAACCTGCCGGGCTCACGCCCTCGTGCTTGTAGTATATCTTTACCGGGGCGTTGAGCAGCTTTTCAAGATTATAAGCCCTGTACAGAGGGCTTGGCCGCCAGAGCATGTATTTCTCCAGCACCGGTTCCGGAATATCGATCCACCGTTCAGCGCTCATCTCCTGCTCGATCAGATTCATGGGAAAAATCGGCGCCATATCTTCGGGTTTCAGCGGCTGGCCTGTTCCCGGATGAAGGGGCGGGCTCATCGGGGTCGGCATATCAGCGATAATATTGTACCACTGCCGCGGAATCTCATCCTCGTTTAGGAATACTTTTACCTGCTTCATATGATCACTCCTCCTGTTCGCAATTGATCTTCCAAAAAAAACACGCCATGAGAAGACCTCATGGCGTGTGAAAAAACAAAAAACCGTGGGACCTTCCGCCCACGGCCGGTAGATGTTTCGGCGGCTACGTGGTCAGATTTTTATGGACCCGCCGCCACCAGCACATATTTTCGACCATTTCCGCATGTATCATCATGATATTCTCACCGGACACTTTCTGCTATAGAAACACAGCTCAACGCGATTGTCAAGCTGAACAATGTAAACTCGATCGATCCGTATAATGGCCGGGTTTATTTCATTCCCGTCATGGGGTCGGCATATAAGACTGTGACTTGAAACAGGCTTGCCGGTTTCATCAGCGATTGTTTCAAATGTATTCCCGTGGTATTATATTTTAATTGTGATCCAGCCAGATTTTCATCTCCCTTGCCTGCTTTGTCAGTTCATCTCGGAACATAGGGTGAGCAATGCCTATGAGCGCCTCCGCTCGTTCCCACGTCGATTTTCCCTTGAGCTGAACGATTCCAAACTCTGTGGCGATAAATTGAACGCATGAACGGGGAACGGTTACGATAGAACCCGGCTGGAGCGTGGGAACGATACGGGAATGCACTACTCCATCTTTGTCCGTAAATGTAGAGCTTAAGCCGATAATGCCTTTTCCTCCACGCGAATTAAAAGCGCCGAAAATGAAATCAAACTGACCGCCTGTTCCGGAAATCTGGGTGGTCCCGACAGATTCTGAGCACACCTGGCTGAACAGATCCACTTCGATAGCGTTATTGATGGCCACCACTTTGTCGTTTGCGGCAATAACCCGGGGATTGTTGGTATAGTTTACAGGGTACGAGGCGCAGGCGGGATTGTTGTGGAGGAATTCATAGAGCTTCTTTGTCCCCATGGCAAAGGTATAGACCATCTTGAAACGATCCATCTTCTTCTGGTTCCCCGTGATCTTTCCCAGATCGTACAGATCAACCATTGAATCAACGAGCATTTCCGTGTGAATACCCAGGTCTTGCAGATCGCTGTCGGCAATCATGGATCCGATAACATTGGGCAGACCGCCGATACCGAGTTGGAGGCAGGAGCCGTCCTCGATTTCCTGCATGATGTTCTGCGCGATTTGAGCATCCGTTTCCGAGGGTTTAGAGGGGGGAAGTTCCATAATCGGCTGATTGTGGCCCTCTATTATATAGTCGACCCGTGATACATGAACCGATTCCTGATTTCCCCCAAGACAATGGGGCATGTTTTCGTTGATCTCCACGACGATCTTTTTGGCTTTCGTAATGGCAGCGGAAGTAAGGGAGTTGGACATGCCATAATTGAAATACCCCTGTCCGTCCATAGGCCTGGCACTGACAACAACGAAATCGTAATTCTTATATTTTCTGATGACTCTGGGACCCTGGTGATAGGTAAAGGGAACGTAACTGCACAATCCCTGCTGGTACAGTTTTCTGCTTACACCGGAAAAATGCCAATCATTATAAATAAAGTGCTGCCGTTTCGGATCCGCCTCAATAAAACGAGGAATCTTGGTGAGACAGACTCCCTCAATTTTAACATCTTTCAGTTCTTCGGCTCGATCGGCGAGGGCTTCATCAAATGCTTCAGGCCTCAGGACAAATTCGGAAAAGAAGATCTCGTCGCCGGACTTGATCATCCGCGCTACGTCTTCAGCGGTTCTCAGCTTCTCCAGATATTTTGCTCGGTTCAAACGCTCCATCGATTGTACTCCTTTTTATCTGATCATTTTGAGAAATAGGGCTTCCGGATCATGAGATAAACCACGTTACGGCTCTTCAGAAATATATCTGATACACTCATGATCCTCAAAAGGTGGTTCTACTAATCCTATTACGAGGTTTTGTCAAGGTAGAATCAGTTCGACGTATCCAATGGATTCTCGCATGTCCGATAAACCCGGTTCTTGCACACAACAAAAAGAGGGCCGGCTTTTCAGAACCGGCCCTCTCGATTGAATGAAAAGGACATACAATTACAGTTTAAAAAGCAGATCGGCGTACGTCGGAACGGGCCACAGATCCGCGGGAACTAGCAGCTCCAGCGCGTCGATATCCACACGCAGGGCCTGGATGATCGGGAAAACCTTATCACGGTAAGCCTCGGCCTGTTTGACGGTATCTGAGATCTTCCGCGCCCGTGCCGTCGCCCCCTCAAGCTTTGCCACATTCTTGTAGACGGACGCGAGGGAGGAGCTTACCTTGTTTAAAAGATCTTTCTGGACCGGGGCGTGAAAAGATGCCCCCTTGAGGCTCGCGATGGAATCAGACAGGAAGGTAACATACTCGATCCCAGCGGGAATAAACTGTCTTTTTGCCATGTCGATCGCCGTCATCGCCTCGATGTTGATCTGTTTGGCGTAGATCTCGACATAGGTTTCGTAACGCGAGTGCAGCTCCTTGGGCGAAAGAACCGCATACTTCTCAAAGAGTTTGAGGGCTTTGGGTGTCACGAAGGCCTTCAGACCATCCACGCAGTTGCCGGTGTTGGCAAGACATCGCTTTGCAGCCTCTTTAACCCAAGCGTCGGAGTAATTGTTGCCGTTGAAGAGAATACGATTGTGTTTCTTGTAGATGTCCCGGATGATCGCGCCGACTTCGGCATTCTTATCCTTGGCCTTTTCCAGGCGGGTGGCTATCTCGTCGAGGGTCTCGGCGGCGATGGTGTTCAGCGCCACATTCACCCCGGCAATCGACTGAGCCGATCCGACCATGCGGAACTCGAATTTGTTGCCGGTAAAGGCGAAGGGGGAAGTTCGGTTGCGATCGGTATTGTCCCTGGGGATCGCGGGGAGCGTGTCGACGCCCACACGCAGGACCTGCGGATCCCTTGTGGAGAGCTTTTCTCCCTTTGCAATCTTCTCCAAAATCTCTGTCAGTTCCTCACCCATGAAAATGGAGACGATGGCCGGGGGGGCTTCATTAGCGCCCAGACGGTGATCATTCCCTGCCGTGGCGCAGGTGGCCCGCAGGATGTCGGCGTGGGTATCGACCGCCTTGATCATAGCGCTCAGAAAAAGGAGGAACTGAACATTTTCGCTCGCCGTAGCCCCCGGATCAAGCAGGTTGATGCCATCGCTTGTGGAGAGGGACCAGTTGTTGTGCTTCCCCGAACCGTTGATGCCGGCATAGGGCTTCTCATGGAGCAGGCAGACCAGACCGTGCCGGAGCGCGACCTTCTGCATTGTTTCCATAACCAACTGATTATGGTCGGTTGCGATATTCGTAGTCGCGAAGATAGGAGCCATCTCGTACTGCGCTGGGGCGACTTCGTTGTGTTGCGTTTTGGAAGTGATTCCCATTTTCCAGAGTTCGATATTCAAGTCATGCATATACGAGGAAATTCGGTCCTTGATGGCGCCAAAGTACTGATCTTCCAACTCCTGCCCTTTGGGGGCGGGAGCGCCGAAAAGTGTCCGGCCGGTTAGCATCAGGTCAAGACGCTCAAGGTAGAACTCCTTGTCCACCAGAAAATACTCCTGTTCAGGGCCGACAGTGGGCACAACCCGAGTGGCGGTGGTGTTACCCAGCGCCCGAAGGACCCGTAGCGCCTGCTTCGAGACAGCCGCCATGGACCGAAGCAAAGGGGTTTTCTTGTCCAGCGCCTCTCCATAATATGAATAGAAAGCCGTCGGAATCGTCAGGGTAACGGTGCCGCTCTCGTCGGTTTTCAGAAAAGCGGGAGAGGTGCAGTCCCATGCCGTATACCCCCGGGCCTCGAATGTGGCGCGCAACCCACCACTCGGAAAGGATGAAGCGTCCGGCTCGCCTTGTATCAGCTGTCTACCCGAAAATTCCGTGATGCAGCTTCCGTCGGCAGTCGCTGAGATGAAGGAATCGTGCTTCTCGGCGGTAAACCCGGTCAGGGGCTGAAACCAGTGTGTGTAATGCGTCGCCCCTTTTTCAATCGCCCAATCCTTCATGGCATTAGCGACCACATCGGCAATGTCGGGCCTCAGCGGAGTTCCGTTTTCAATGGTCCCCTTCAAGGCCTTGCAGATGTCCTTAGGGAGGCGTTGCTTCATTACCTTGGCGTTAAATACATTCGAACCAAAAATCTCCGTCACATTCATCATTAACCCCTCCATCGCTTATCAGATTCTTCTTGCTTGACACCATTCAGGTCTTTTCTTCAACTGAAAAATACGCAAGAGCTGTACCACAGGGCCATTTCCAAACATATAGGATAGTTACACATGCGTCCACCCTACGGATCAGTTCTTAACAGAACAAATCTGTCAGAGCAAAGATAATTTTCTACAAATATGTACCAACAAATCCGTTTCCCGCCATACCCCGAGTAATCTTCAAACAAAAAATCGTTCAGATTGATTGAATGACTTTCCCGACCGACGCGAGGTGAATCACGAACGGCGCAAATACGCTGATAAACAAATATTCCAAGGGGTTTAGCGCCTGTATGCGAAGGAATATCAGGAAAGGCGCGATGGCATGTCAATCCTTATTTTCTTTGGAAGGGTAATGACACTCTCTATAATCTGATCAAGCTGTTCGTCAGGACCTGCATGGTCTGGGCGAACATGCCATGGGGATGAGAGGTCATCATGGGAATAAGATTTCGGGCGCTCGCTTCTATCTCGGCTTGCTGAGGGAGTGATCCAAGATACGGCAGATTTATCGAAAGGATTTTTTTTGAGACATCCTGCAGACGTTTCACCACCCGGGAGGCATCGCATCGATTGCTCACCCGGTTGACAAGGATCCTTGGTTTGAAGTCGCTGATGACACTCTGGAGCAGCCCGACATGTTGAGGATAATTTTTGTGTACCTCTGTCATGAATTGATCGATTCGCGTGAATTGTGAATCACCCGGTGACTTCGTGAATGTTGCGATCAACTCTTCCAGTTGAATATCTTTCCTGTCGCTCACTTCCGATTCGGCCCCGAAGATCCTGCCTAGTTTTCTGAAAAGTGCGACCTTGATAAAATTATAGGCATCGAGATACGATGCGGGATCGCAGGTTGTCAGGACGATGCCCTGATCCGCCATGAGGAAGAAGTCAATGACATTGAATGAGGTGTCACCACCCAGATCCAGGATGATATGATCGGCTTTCAGTTCCTTTATTGCTCCCATCAGTTTGAGTTTCCGGGTAAAGACAATGTTTGCCGCTCCCAGTTGAGAGCTGTCGCCGCCTATCAGTGATGGTCCATACTCAGTCGGTACGAGTATGTCCTCAAGGGTAGATGTTCGTTTGTTCAGATAATCATTGATGTTCCATTTCAAGTATGTTTTGCCGAGATAAAGATGAAGATTTGCGCCGCCGAGATCGAGGTCGATGACCACCGTCTTTTTGCCGCATCTGGCGAGATATACGGCGAGATTCGCGCTGAATATGCTTTTGCCGATTCCTCCCTTGGCACCGCCGACGGCGATGATCCTGGCTCGCGATTTGGTTGCTGCCCCAAGAGACGAATCCCGTTCCGGGACATGTGAGCGCAGCAACCGATATGCCTCTTCTATTTTCACAAACCGCTCTTTTCTCTTTTCAATCTCGGCTGGTTCTGCGCTCAGGTGATGATCGGGATGGTAACGTCTTGCCTTGATCCTGAATGCTGTTTTTAGAGTTGTAACATCGAGATTTTCGATGAAAGAATCGTCCTTCGCGTGATCCACTGAAAAGAGATACGCTGAAGCCGTCCGTATCCGCTGTAACTCAGTTGTCGCCAGATTATTAAGAGATATCATTCTTCCGATCCGCTCTTTCTCCATAACATGTTTCCGTATTAGTATATCGGTCGAGTCTCGGATAACCTTGAAATATCTTTTTGAAATTGACAGGGCCGTTGAAACAATTTCTTGGCGGTCGCATCGGGCTGGTTCCACCATGTGGTAATTCGGACCAAAAGGATCGGTTGCTGCTGGAACCTGATCCCACCTTTTTTACAAAGGAGAAATTGCGTAACATATGATTTGATATGAGGTAGAGAGGCCCGGTTCAACGACATGATAAACGATAATATCTCATTTCCCCCCGGCCAGCCTCCAAGCTCCGCGCGGTTTTGTAATGTCCTGACTGCTTCTCACGCAGAGCTTACATGGTGGAGTGTGAGTTTGGGGTTTATCATGCAACTTTCCCAACCGGGGCAATGTATATCACGAATTCGTCGGTCCCATCTACTCCCATGAACCGGTCCATCTCTTCCTGATCATAAGCCGCCATAGCACAGGTCCCCGCCCCGATTGCCTCGCAGGCAAGATAGAGATTCTGGCAGACATGCCCCGCATCAAGCGCTATGACCTTATGGGCCGCGCCTCCGTAGCGCCACTCCATGCGGTAGGGAACGGCAGTCCAGAGGAACGTGACCGCAGCCTTTCCAGGAGAGCCCTGACCGAATGCCGCCTTAACGATCCGCTGCGCCAAGCGGTCGTCCCCACATTCGAGGAGAAGCTGGTGCTCCAGAGGGAGATACCGATACAGCCCCCGGTCAACCCCCGCGACGTTCAGGATACAGAGGTATGTCTCGATGGCGTGGCGGCACCCCGCCGAAGGAACGGTGCGAAAGACGTGCCCATTGTCTATCCGCCGGCTGATCCCCTGCGTCGCCCACAGGAGAAATGAAAGCTCCTCGACGGTGAGGGATTCATTCCGGTAGGTCCTCCGGCTCCGGCGGTTTCGGATCGCCGTCCTCAGATCGATCCCGCGGATGGTTTCCCGCCCGCCGTCCTGCGGGGGGAGATCAATCCGTTTCGACTCTTCCGCGAACGGCTTTTCGATAGGAGGAGGATCAATCCCCCGGCTCTGATCGGTAGCGGAGAAATCAACGGCCTTGCGGACTGTGTCCTTCAGGAATGAGCGGCCCTGTTCGATGAGTGATTGTTTCATGATACCACACCCTCTCTGTTAAGATGGCTGTTACTTAACGGTTTCCGATGCCTTTTCCACTTCCTCATATCTCTCGGGGGTAAAGCGTGGTGTGCAGACGACCAGGAAGAGCAGGTCCTCCGTGCCGGTGTTCGTGATCCGCTGCGGGCAATCGGAAGGAATCAGGACAACGTCGCCGGGGACAAGATCTTCAGGCGGAAGACCCCCCACTTCCACGCGCCCGTTCCCCTTGAGGATCAGATATCGCTCCGCTATTCCCCTCAGGCGGTGGAGCTTTGTGGTAACGCCCGGAGTGACCCTCGCGCGGGCAATCGAAACGGCCTCATCTTCTTCTGAATTTGACAGTTCAAGGATAAAACACCCCTCGTCCGTGTAGTATTCTGTCTCCCTCCTGCTACGCAGAATTGTTGGCTTCATTGCTCCTCCGCATCATTGTTCTTACGTGCATATCTTCAATCCTGCCACCGGACAAGCAGAATTGCCAGGATAAAAAAGCGACAGACAACAGGACGGTTGCATGTCATCACTGTTCCCGTGAGTTCTCGCGGATTCGGCTGCACCCAATTTCCTCCGATATGACGTGCTCTCTAAGGCAGGTCCAGATCTTCGTCTTTTCAGTGTTCTGAATGAATACGTCAGGGGGGGCCATCTTGAGCACGATACATCTCCATACATATCAATCGAATCCCTGGATACGCTACAGGAAAGCCATCATGGTCGCGGAGCGATCCCGAAGTCGGGAATCAGAGCGATATCTATTTTGAATCGGCGATCCATTTGGCGCCATGTAACCGGCTTGTTCGTCCCGGACCTGGGATAGATCATCACGGCAGGAGATCGTTCAATTTTTTATACTGTTCGGCCGTGTCAGATTCAAAGTGGGGACTGTACAGGAGGAAGGACGGGTGGGGCAGCGGGAATATCGCCTGCCCGTCAGAGACGATCAGAGTGGCGTAGAGCGGGCGGAAATCATCCCGCACCGCGGGAGGATTGGCGTGATATGCTGTTAAGATAGTCCGCGTCGCGTAGTAGCCCAGAGGGACAACAACTGAGGGACGGACAACCCCGATCTCCCGCTTCACAAAGGGGTAACAGGTTTCGATTTCAACCAGCTTCGGTCTGCGGTTCTTCGGCAAGATACACTTGATCAGGTTGGTCATATAGATCTGGTCTCTTGTGATTCCGGCGGCACCCAACAACCTGTCCAGGACGGGGCCGGAAGGGCCGATAAACATTCTATCGGCCACGTCTTCCCTTGCGCCGGGGGAAAGGGCAACCAACAGCAATTCGGCATCGAGGGCGCCCTCACCGCACAGCGCATGGCTCCTGCTGGCCGCGAGACGACAGCGCGCACAGGATCGTACCTCGCTGTTGAGCTGATCCATTGTCTGCCTTTTCATCTCGGTCGCCATCACGTCACTCAAACATCACCGGACACGTGTGATTGTTTCCCCGCGGGTATGTTCTTCGAGGGTGTAAGCCGTTCCTCAAGATATTCGGTAATATCCGAAAAAAGGGCGTCTATTTTTTCAGATTTCGGCAGGACATGGCGGATCATCTCCAGGTATCCTCTCGAACGGACGGCCTGCAACGTCGGCCTGAAGTTCACATCAAATATCCAGCCGATCTGCAGCAGTTTGAAGTCGTTCAGTGTCATGACATGTTTCATGTCCACGATCTTCCGCCGCATCAAATCCAGATACACCGCGTCGGAAAACCCCGGCGTATCCGGAAGATCGAGTTCAAGGGCTCCGTTGCGTTCGCCGTCTTCCCGACGATAATAATCGGTGACAACTCGCCAGATATCGAGTTTGTCCGCGTCACGGAGCAGTTTCGAAAAAAACAGGCATGGTTCCGTTTCCTCCCGGGGAAGGGCGGCGCGGTTGTGATACCTGATAATTCGCAAAACAAGATCCTGTATCGCCTCCCCCCATCGATCCAGCACACCAAATCGTCTCAGAACCGTAACGCCGAGTTCGGCGTGGTCTTCAGATCGACGGTCAACAAATGTTTTGTGCCGCGCATACTGTTCGAAGCGGCCGATATCGTGGAACAATGCTATGATTTCAGCGAAGTGGAGCTCATCATTCGTTAACCCGAGATCCGTGCCGATCGCAATAATTTCCCGGCATACCCGCTTTGTGTGCTCCTCTTTGAGAACGATATTCCGCACTGTCGCAGGGTCGTTTTTAAATCCCTGTACATAGCGGATAAACCAGTCGTTCAGATCGCGCACTTGTTCATTCTCTAATTTCACCATCATGTGCCTTCCAGAAAAAGATTTCGGGCGCTCTTGCGTGAAACCGCCCATGGAAGTGCGAGCGTTGCACCAACCGCCATGAAAAGGGCTTCTACCATATCATGTGAAAAATCATCAACCCCACGCGGCACATGTTCGGCTTTTATAACGGATTACTTTTAAAACAGCCTCCATATGGTTATCCGTATAAAATGTTACTGTCCTCCGGGTTGCCGTTGCCATTGAAACCCAATGATAGGAAACGTAATCAATATGGTATTGACACGCGTCCCGATTCTTTTTGACACATGGTTTGTTTCTTCATATATTTGCGCCCATAACGTAACGCCTGACATATAATCGGATGCAGATCGGCATTCTTTTCTGTCTTTGCAGTTATCCTATGTGGCTGATACCATGGAGCTTGCAACGATAGTACTTCAGTGGGTTCAACTGCACCGCCTGATGTTCTGGTCCATTTCAGCGGTTTCTCTTCTTTTTTTTATCGGAACAGCGGTAATGCTTCCCTCCCTTGTCGCCAGAATTCCCCAAGATTATTTCCTGCCCACCACCGATCGCTCTCCATGGCATGCTTCACCGTCATCGGGGCGCTTTGTGTATCACCTCATAAAAACTATCGCGGGCCTTGTGCTGATCATGGCCGGCATGGTCATGGTTATTATCCCCGGACAAGGGATAATAACCATCCTGATGGGTATCGTTCTGATGGATTTTCCGGGAAAGCGAAGGCTCGCCTTGCGAATCATCAGGAATCCCACAGTACTGAGGTCCATCAACTGGATGCGGGCGCGATCGGACCGGCCACCACTCGTGCTTCCGTAGACGGCAATTGACGATCCCGCACACCGGATCAGGAATACTTCTTGCCTGATCGGTTTGTCTTGACTTATGAACCATCAAATCCTACAATATGGTAACCTTAAATGAGAGGGCCACAGGCGGGGAAAGAGACACCATGAAAGTAGATCAAAGTACGCATGCACTTACTCAAGCCCGGGAGATCGAAGAGCTTTCCCTTCTCTGGGAAATAAGCCAGGCCCTGGGCCGCAGCATGGATATCCGCGAGGTGGTCGGTCCGGTCCTCAACACCCTGGCGGAGCGTGTCGGGATGTCGCACGGAACATTGACGCTGCTGAACCGGAAGAACAGGGAGATTTATATAGAGGTTGCCCATGGCCTCTCAGAAACGGAAAAGCGGCGCGGCAAGTACAAGGTGGGAGAAGGCATTACGGGGAAGGTGGTGGAGACGGGGAAACCCGTCATTGTGCCGCATATCTCGAGCGAGCCTCTTTTCCTGAACCGGACCGGTTCCCGTAAGAATATGAGCAAACAGGATATTTCCTTCATCTGCGTCCCCATTAAGCTGGGCAGGGAGGTGATCGGCACCCTGAGCGCCGACCGTCCCTTTGATGGCTCCGCGTCGCTCAAGCAGGACATGCGGCTCCTGACCCTGATAGCCTCCATGGTTGCGCAGGCCGTCCGCCTCCGCCAGGAGGCCCAGGAAGAACGGGAACTCCTGATCCAGGAGAACCTGCGCCTCCAGAATGAACTCAAGGAACGGTTTCATCCGGCAAACATTATCGGGAAGTCAAAGGGGATGCAGGAGGTGTACGCGCTGATAGCGCAGGTATCGAAGAGCCAGGCGACGGTTCTGATCCGGGGGGAGAGCGGAACGGGGAAAGAACTGGTGGCCAACGCCATACATTACAACAGTCTCAGGGCGCAAAAACCCTTTATCAAGGTCAATTGCGCGGCCCTCCCTGAAGCGGTCATCGAAAGCGAGCTCTTCGGGCATGAAAAAGGGTCTTTTACCGGTGCTGTTTCCCAGCGGAAGGGCCGCTTCGAACTGGCCTCCGGGGGGACTATATTTCTCGATGAGGTCGGAGATTTTTCACCCGCCGTGCAGGTCAGGCTTCTGCGCGTCCTGCAGGAACGGGAATTTGAGAGAGTGGGCGGGTACGCTCCCATCAAGACGGATGTCAGGATCATCGCGGCCACAAACCGCAACCTCGAAGAACTGATGGCGGAGGGGAAATTCAGGGAGGACCTCTATTACCGCCTGAACGTCTTCCCCATCTACATCCCCCCGCTGCGCGAGCGAAAAACCGACATCCCCCATCTGGCGGATTTTTTTGTCGAGCGCTATGCCACGCTCAACAACAAAAAGATATCGCGCATCTGTACGCATGCCCTGGACATGTTCATGAGTTACCACTGGCCGGGAAATGTCCGGGAGCTCGAAAACTGTATCGAACGGGCATCTCTCCTGAGCACCGACGGTGTAATCTACGGATACCATCTTCCCCCGTCGCTCCAATCATCGGGATATTCGGGAACCTCCTTCAGCGGCACCCTCCAGGAAGAGCTGGATCACCTGGAATATGACCTGATCATGGACGCCCTCAAGACATCCCGGGGCAATATGGCCAAAGCGGCTAAAAGCCTGGGTATTACCGAACGGATTATGGGTCTTCGTATCAGCAAATACGAGATCAACCCCAAACGGTTTCGAACATAGAAGTAGCCTCAAAAACTTCATTCTACAAATATGTAGCCTGGCAAGACACACGCCATTTTTCCGCCTCGGACTTTTTTCATAAAACACTCATTATTTCAAACGGTTGTACTTTAAGGGCATGACCCTGCAGACTGGCACCGATGTTGCTGATCTGTTTACGCACATGGAGCGTATAAAGATCCTTTGAGGATGAAAGGAACACACATGTCTGGAAGAGATACGGAATCGGTTTTGAAGCAGATGAAAGAGAAAAAGGTGAGGTTTGTTCGCCTTTGGTTTACCGATGTGCTTGGATTTCTCAAAAGTTTCTCGATTTCTCCCCGCGAACTGGAACTTGCCTTTGAAGAGGGGATGGGTTTCGACGGTTCGTCCATAGAGGGATTCGCGCGGATCGAGGAGAGCGATATGGTGGCGCTTCCCGATCCGGGAACCTTTACCCTCCTCCCCTGGAGAGCGAACGGGGATGAAAACGTGGCCCGCATGTTCTGCGACATCCTGAAACCCGACGGCACCCCCTATGAAGGAGATCCCCGATGGGCTCTCAAACGAAATCTGAAAAAGGCCGCCGACAGGGGGTACACCATGCAGGTAGGGCCGGAGCTCGAGTTCTTCTATTTCAAGAACGCCACGGGGACGGAGATCCTCGACCGGGGGGGATATTTCGATCTGACGCCCCTGGACGTTGCCAGCGACCTGCGGCGCGATACGATCAATGCCCTCGAATCCATGGGAATCCAGGTTGAGTACAGTCACCACGAGGTGGCGCCAAGCCAGCACGAGATCGATCTGCGCTATACGGACGCCCTCGCCATGGCGGACGCGGCCATGACATACCGCCTGACGGTCAAGGAGATGGCTATGCAGCACGGCGTGTACGCCACTTTCATGCCGAAACCCATGTTCGGTCAAAACGGGAGCGGGATGCACGTACACCAGTCCCTTTTTGGAGAGGGAGGGAACGCATTCTTCGACGCGGAGGATTCGTACTACCTGTCGAAGGCGGGTAAAAGCTACATCGCGGGTTTGCTCAGGCATGCGAAAGAGCTGTCGTCCGTCGTGGCCCAGTGGGTCAACTCTTACAAGCGCCTGGTACCGGGATATGAAGCTCCCGTCTACATCTCATGGGCGCGCAGAAACCGTTCTGCCCTGATCCGTGTTCCCATGTACAAACCGGGAAAGGCAAATGCCACCCGTATGGAATTTCGCTGTCCCGATCCCGCCTGCAATCCCTATCTTGCCTTCGCGGTCATGCTGGCGGCGGGATTGAAGGGGATGGATGAGGGATACTCACTCCCCGAACCGATCGAAGAGGACATCTTCGAGATGAGCCCGGTCGAGCGGGAGGCGAACGGGATAGATTCCCTCCCCGGGAGCCTGGGAGAGGCCGTCACCATCACCGAACAGAGCGACGTGGTGAGAGAAGCCCTCGGCGATCACATCTTCGAGAAGTTTATCGCCAACAAAAAGATCGAATGGGACCGGTATCGGACTCATGTGAGCACGTATGAAATAGAGCAGTATCTGCCCATTCTGTGAGCGTATCATGACACGGGTGCTGATTATACAACATGTGGAAGCTGAGGGTCCGGGAACGCTGGGGGATTTTCTCCGCGATGTACAGGCGGAGATTCAAACCGTCCGGCTCTATGAGGGGGATCCGCTGCCGAGCAACATGGACAGTTTCGACGCCCTCGTATTAATGGGTGGTCCCATGAATGTCTACGAGGAAGGGAAATACCCCTTCCTGCGGGAAGAAACCGACTTCCTGAGAACGGTTATCGAGGCCAATATCCCCATCCTCGGGATCTGCCTGGGGGCCCAGCTGATTGCCAAGGCGTGCTACGCCCCCATCACCAAGGCCGCTCATGGGGAGATCGGGTGGCGGAATGTTTCCCTGACAAATGCGGGAAGTAAGGATATCATGTTTGAGGGGATCCCCGCCGCAATGCGGGTTTTTCAGTGGCACGAGGACACATTCGATGTTCCGTACGGGGGAAAACTCCTCGTAACGGCAGGTGTGTGCCCGAACCAGGCTTTCCGATACCGCAATGCCTATGCCCTTCAGTTTCACGTCGAGGTGACGCGGGCGATGCTGCAGGACTGGCTCGGCACCATGCCCGTGTGCGAGGAATGCGTGCGGACCTTCGACGTCATCGGGGATACGCTCCGGGCGCAGGCAAACAGGATCTACGCGAACTTCCTGTGGCTCGTTGAACTTCGCCAACGGTTGATGGCCAGCGACGGTGAAAAGAAAGAATCATCGGATATTCCGATTACCCTATAACGGTTCCCAAGAGGTGCAACATGTGCGGGATAGTAGGAATCATCAATACTGATGGAAATCGAATCGACGGGAGCCATATACGGGAGGCCATCCGCATACAGCGGGATCGGGGAAACGGCCTGGGAGGCGGTTTCGCCGTCTATGGCGCCTATCCTGAGAATCGGGATAAGTACGCTTTTCACATCATGTACGAGGGAAAAGGTCACAGTCCGATTGTCTCGGCGGTGGAAGACTACCTTCAGAGCAGGACGCATGTGTATCAGTCGGAACAGATCCCGGTTTACCCCCATGACCGCATCCCCCGGGGGCCATACTTCAAGCGATACTTCCTGAAACCCATCGATGAATTTCTTTCACCGCAGCAGACGGAAGAGGATTTTATCGTTGAAACCGTCATGCATATCAACACCATGCCGGATGCCTTCGTTGTGTCTTCCGGAAAGGACATCGGCGTATTCAAAGGGATGGGATACCCGGAGGACATCGCGGATTATTTCCGCATCGAAGATTACAAGGGGTATATGTGGGTAGCCCACAACCGGTTCCCCACCAACACGCCGGGGTGGTGGGGAGGAGCGCACCCTTTTACGATTCTCGACAAGGCGGTGGTACACAACGGAGAGATTACCAGCTACGGAACCAATGTCCGCTGGCTCGAGATGAATGGATACCGCTGCCTGCTCCAGACTGATACGGAGGTCATCTCGTACATATATGACAAGCTGACCCGGAGAGACAGACTCTCAAAAAAGGATGCCTGCTTCGTCATGGCGCCGGCCCTCTGGGAGGAGATCGACCGGCGCGGGGATGAAAAGGACCGGTATCTCAGGCAGATCTATGGAACCGCCATCGTCAACGGCCCCTTCGGGATCGTCCTGACCCACAAGGACGGCGCGATTGTGCTCAACGACCGCAACAAACTTCGTCCCGTCGTCTGCGCCCAGGCGGGGAATACCTACTACGCATCGTCCGAAGAATGCAGCATACGGCTCCTGGCGCCGGAGGTGGACCGGATATGGTCACCGCGCGGGGGCGAACCGGTCATGATTGATATACTCGGAGAATACAAAGGGGCTGCCTGATGAACGGCATGGAAAACAACTGGAAGGTGATCCCTCCCTTTCATCCCGTTTTCGATCTCGACCGGTGCGACTACCTGAACGGGTGCGCCATCTGCGCGAAGGAATGCTCTTTCGGTGAGATATCCATGGAGCCTGTCAAGGGCCGAAATGGAGAGGTGTGCTACCGGCCCCGGGCCAATCTCGCCGTGTGCAATTCCTGCCAGCGGTGCGTGAAGACGTGCCCCCACAATGCGATCCATATCGAACACCAGCCCATGCATACATCCCATGGGTACTGGACGCCCGAATACGCAAGCAACATATGGCGGCAAGCGGGGGCGGGGGGGGGCGTCCTCCTCGTGGGGAACGGCGCGACAGGGCCTCAGAAGCGGTACTTCGATCATATCATGTTCGACGCCTGCCAGGTCACCAATCCCTCCATCGATCCCC
>CAZAST010000001.1:0-37091 GCA_964487805.1 uncultured Syntrophaceae bacterium | reverse complement strand
GCCGTCCCAGGACGGTTTCATCGGTGTAAAGAGTGAGACCGAACGCCCCGGCAATACATGCGGTCGTTATATCATCCACGGTCGGACCGAGCCCCCCCATGACGATCAGGGCATCGGAGACGCCCAGCAGGTAGTCAAGCCCCCCCTTGACGGCTCCGGCATCGTCGCCGACAGCCATAACGGCGGATACGAGCCATCCCTGCGCATTCAGTTCCCCCGCCGCAAAAGAGGAATTTGTATCCTGCGTCATGCCGCTCGTCAGTTCATTCCCGATCACCAGGAGCCCGATATTCATTCCATTCCCCCTAAAAACCCAGAAATCGTATCAGCAGGAGCAGTACGATATTGGCGTACACCCCCGCCACAATGTCATCCCCCACGACACCATACCCTCCGGGGAGCCTTCGCTCGCAGAGGCGGATGGGGAAAGGCTTGACTATATCGAAGACACGGAAGAGGAAAAACCCGATTAGGATATGAGAAAGGGTCGGAGCAACCAGAAACATGGTTACCAGAAATCCCGCGATCTCGTCGATAACGATCCGGGACGGATCTTTCGCACCGTATATCCGCTCCGCCTCCTGGGACACATACACGGCAAAGAACGCGAAGGTCACAGCAGAGATAAGATAAACCGGCCACACAAGCCGGCTGAATATCAGGTATACAGACACGCCCACCAGCGTCCCCGCCGTACCGGGGACGAGGGGCGAAAGACCGCTTCCCAGACCTGTAGCCGCGATCCTGATGAACCGTTCATGCATGGCACCGTGCACCGCCTCTTTTATGGGATACAGAAGTACAATGAGCGGTATCCTTTGTCAATGAATAACTGGGATACGCTTCCTCTTTCCATCCGGAGGGGTCGCGCGGGGTCTCCCTTTACAGTGCGAGCGCATGGATATGCGGGACATGTCGCCCCTTCGGATATCCCTGACGGCAGGGGATCGATCGGGAAGCGTAACGACATGGGATGGAGTATTGCCCATCGGTCAATAGGCAACGCACCTGAATCCCAGGATGTTTGAGTGATACTGCGATTGAAGCACGGTACGGTCGAACAGACATATTCCCTTCCCGGATATAAAGCTTCCACCCTTGGTGATGTACAAGCCCTTCCCCTGATCGGGTTCCTTCGAACGGGTCACCGTCCATTCGAGGACATTTCCCAGTGTGTCCGAGATTTTGTATTCGTTCTCAAAGTCAACGTACTTGTTGACAACCGTAGTATCGCCGATCAGGCTCTCCTCGATATTACAACTATTATCCCGCCATTCATCCCCCCAGGGGAAAGAATGGCCGGACGACGTTCGGGAGGCGGCCTCCCACTCCTCCTCCGTGGGCAACCTCTTCCCCGTCCATGCCGCGAAAGCCATGGCATCCTCCAGGCTCACCTGGACAACGGGGTGACCTCTCTTCCCGTACAGGGTGCTGCCGGGACCGAACGGCTGGTACCAGCACGCCCCTTGCACTACCTTGACGCTGAGCGCGGAATTGCAGGAAAAGGTCGTCACCATATCTTTTTCATTGACCTTCTTCCCGACGTGCCGGCCACGAAAAACGGTCCCGTATCCCACCTTCTCGGCCGTTGTCTTGTACCCGGTCTCCTCGATAAAGATCTCGAAGAGGACGTTCGTGACAGGATATTTCCCCATATAAAACGAGGGCAGATGTACTATCCGTTCCATATTTCCGCTTTCTGCCGAGAGACCGGAGCCAATGGGGTAGTTGCCCTCGGGGATGAGGAGATACTGATTGTAGAATTTGTCCATGGCGGCCAGCGATTCGTTAAACTGTTCCGCCAAGATCCGGGCCTGTTCCCGTTCATCAACCGCACCCCCCGATCCGACCGGAGGAATATCAAGCAAAATACCTTCAGCCGATCCTGTTTCATTATCACCCCCTGCCTCCTCAATCTCTTCGAGCAGCTCCTCGACCTCGTCCTCAGCGACCTCGTCCAGCAGTTCAGCGACCTCTTCCATTTCCTCGTCGTAAGCTATCTCCTCGGCCTCTCCGTCGACCTCCCCAACGTCCTCCTCGGGAGCCACCTCCACCGCTTCTTCATCAACCTCCTCCAACAGCTCATCGAGCTCTTCCACTTCCTCGTTGGAGGGTATTTCCTCCACTGCTTCCTGAGAATCACCGACACCGGAGGGCTCCCCTTCCGCTCCACCTCTCGTAATACCAGAAACGGAGTTATCCGTGACTGCTTCCATCACTTCGCCGACAGCGCTCCCGACGGCATCCCCTCCCTGAAGCCCACGCGCACCGTCCGCCGTTTGCATCTGAGGATCTCCTCCCTCGGAACGCAGGAGTCCCATCCCGTCCACCCCGGCCGTATCGGTAAGGGAGCGGATAAGAGCTTTTATCTCTTGCAGCTTCCCGGAATCCTCTCCCCCCTCTCCATTATCGAAGTACGGAGAGGTCGCGAGCACCTCATTCAACACCTTCAGTACATCCTTGACCTGCCCCAGAAGGGCCGCGCCGCCCTCCTTCGGCTCCCGTATAAAGGCCTCAAAGGCGCTCTGTCTGGCCTCATCGGACATGACAAAGGTGTTCGCGGACCCGATGACGATTCCCTCAGGATTTTTCCCCTCCTCATACAATCTTTTGAGTTCGTTATTGATGGCGGATTTGACGCTCTTCAGGTTTTTCCGCCTGTTTCTGACAGCCGCGAGGTCATCCCGTATATTCCACAAGACCCTGATCAGTTCATCCGTATCGATGCCTTCTAGGGCCTCAAGAGACTCCTCATCTTCGTAATGGTCCCTGATAAGAGAGATCAAACGGTATTTCAGCGCCGGTTTATTCCGGAAGTTAAAATGAGATAAGGCTTCATCAATGCCTTGAATGGTTATCGCAAGGGCCATCGAACTATCCTCTCGATCTCTCCGACAACAGGGAATCCGTTCGTCCTTCTTTAGAAATCTTTATTGATGACATGTAACCCCGTTCCTCAGCGTAACATCCTCTCGAATTTCAGATCTCTCTGCGGATACCCATCTCCCGTACCGTCCAGTCTCGGCAGCCCGTGCTGATGCCGCAGGAGACAGCGTGACCACGGTCTTCCGGCATCACAATGGATCCAGTGTTGTAATCGGCTTCCCGGAGGATTTTATCCTGCAAAAGGAAGCCCTGCCCATCCTGGAAAAGGCACTCCGAGGGTAAAGGCTTCAGGGTGGGTCGCTCCACTCGCTCTCCGTTTGATCTTCAGGAAATACAATAAAAGCAATCGCTGTCCCACTTCAACCTCCCCCTGGAATTTCAGAATCGGGGGGCATCAAGGTGCCCCGTACCATGGTCCCCATCTGATGAGGCAAAAAATATGCCGTGTCGAGAACACCCGGGAAGGGACACATCATTCAGGGAAAACATCGGTAAACATTCGCACTCAATCGTGTAACAATCATTGACTGGTGCGGACCCGGTACGTCAATATTTTGACTATTTATGTCTTTGATACCCCGGCACACCCGATATCCCCGTCCGGCTTCATCGCACCCCGGGGAGGGATTAAGAGCTCATTATCCTTCAAGGCATTCATATCCGGCGACTTCCCTTACCGGGGGGAAATTTCCCCCGGTTTCCGTTCCCTTCAGCGTCGTGCATGTCGGCAGGATCTCGAACGCGGACTGGTGAAACGGCCTTTTTTTGCCGATTACTCAGCGGGAAGTCTGGAGTGGTTGAGTTGGTACGGGTTTTGCTGCTCAAGGCTCATGTACAGGGGCGGAGTGGGAATACCACGCTCGTCGGACGAATCCACCGGTACCGGATGAGACGGTTCATGCTTCCGTGGCGGGGCATGATCTGTTTTCATTATCCGTATCGAAGCAGATATGAAGAAAGGAGTTCTTACATGAAAATAACAGATCCTGGCGTAATCAGAGGGGGAGAGAGCGAGCTGATCGACGCCATAACCGCCGATATGGATTGGGGGGCCATCGGCAATGTCTTCCTGGAGAAACACAAATTGGGCATCGACGACGACGTGGAATACAAGAAAGGCGATATCGTCATTCATGAGAACCAGATCGCATACAAACTGGATTTCGACGTGAAGGTCAACCTCTCCATTCTCCTCGATCGAGAGGGGAATTACCTTTCCCTTTCATCCGATCATGATCCGGATACAGACGGAGAAAGCGGTGAAGAGGACACGGGGGAGGAGGTCTTCGAGGCCGAAACCGAAACATCCGACGACAGGAAATCGAAGGAAAAAGACCTTGAAGCGGCACCTGCGGCTGATGATGCGGTCGAACAGGCGGAGGATGAAGGGTAAATCCCCGCCATGCGATACCCTTTGCTACAAGGGGCACGCATGCTGAAGATGGAACCGGAGACAGGAAGATCTGATGGGAACAAACATCCGGGAGAATGGATCCGCCGAAGGGAGTATTCAAACCTGTTTTGATACAATACTCGGCCGCCATGTGCAAAGACTGCTTGGAGCGCGATACGGTATCGAGGGGTTACCGATAACCATCAACGCCATAGCATGCATTATCCTCTTTGCCGAACAGGTGAAGAATGAACAGGGAGGAATTACCCCGTCAGGACAATATACCCGGGCGATACTCTGCGATGAACTGACTGAGATGTGCCTGGATGCTGATGAAGTTATGAATACGGCCATGCCGGCAATGGTCGGAAGGGGATACCTCGAGATTCAGCCCGACTCCGGCATTTCCATCAAGGAACATACCGTCAGGATGGCCCAGATCCTGGACCGCATTTTTCCAACCATGCCGGGGATCAACCTCGTCGCGTACCTTTCCCAGGCCATGGAAGAGGTGAAATCCGGGCGCAAGCCTCTTGCAACCGCCGAAGACCATTTCGACCAGACCTTACAGATGCACGGGGTTCCCATCAAGAAAAAGCAGGGCCCGCACAACCAGAAGGAGACATCCGTCCCTCACCGGCCCGGCAGACAGAAAACCCTGCAGCATGAGATTCTGGCATCACTCACGGAGATCCGTCGCCCCTCCCGGAGCAAGGTCATCAAAGGTTCAGACTTCATCGCCGCATATCAAAAACCCGCACCCGTGAAGGGAAAGACCCCGGCAAGTCGACCGGAAACCATCGCCCCATCCCCTGCAGAACGTCAGGATATACAACAGGGGGCCGCGGGGGTTCAACCGGCAGAAAGACCGACGGCTGGAGATCGTCTTTCGGAAATTCAGGAAAAAGCTCCTGCTGAGACGATCGGTGTCGTGCACGGAGAGATGGAAAAAAGAGAAACTCCTGCGGGATCCGCAGGGACGGCGAATCATGAACCCTTCCCCCTTGATATCGTACCGGAGATCCCATCGGACGAAAGTTCCGTATCGGTATCGTCCGAGGAGATTCAGGGCGATCTCATCACCGAGCACGAGGACGAATCCTCTCCACCGGAGAGAGAAGAAACACCCGTATCAGAAGGTGAGGAGGAAGAGCCGGTTGAGGCAAGCGAGGAGGTTTCAGACGAAAAAATTCGAGAAGAAACAGCGTCCTTTCCGAAACTTGAAAGGGACGAAGACATTGTTGGGAGGAAAATCGCGGCCTTCGAAGAAGACCTCGCCATGCAGTGCCCGATATGCAGGACCGGACGGATCAAAACCCAGAAAACCAGCACCGGCAAATGTTACTATGTATGTTCCGATAAAGAGTGCACCTTTATCAGCTGGGGAAAGCCATACCATCTGGTATGCCCGGAATGCGGCAGCCCCTTCCTGGTGGAATCAACGGACGGCAGCGGAAAAACGATCCTCAAGTGTCCGCGGGCGACCTGTTTTCACTGGCAGCGACACCCATCCGATACATCAGGTCACGATACCAGCAGAGAGTCGCCTCAGGCATCGCAGAGAAGCACGGGCACTCCCTCCCGTCCCCGCAAGAAGGTCGTTAAGAGAAAGGTGATCCGTAGAAAACGCTAACTGCTCAGGACTCTTCGTATTCCAGCTTTATCTTGTCGAGTTTCACCATGTCGTAGTGTTCCACCCTGCCGTAGAAATCCATCACATCCCTGACAGGACCATAGATGGTTCCCGTTGCTTTTACCTCATATTCGTGCAGGGGCGCGTACGCCTCCATCCCTTTTCCTTCGGGCAGGACCTTCTCTGCGGGATTATAATCCTTCACCCGGAGTTCCTCGGGCGGATTCCCGAACAAGGCTTTCAATTCGCCTCCCAGTTCCCTCGTGTAGGCCCGGAAGCGGAAGCCGAAGGAGGCCTGCCTGGTCCTCTTCTCAGAAACAATCTTCAGGGCGAGTTCGTCTTTCCGCCTTTCCAGGGCCTCTTTGAAAAGTTTAAAGAAACCGGTGTCGATGATAAGGCGAAAACGGTTCCCCCTGCCGCTGATAAGGCGCAGCATCTGACCGAAGGCGCTCTCATTCTCCACATGGTGATCCTCGCTGAAGATCGCCTCCCCCTGGATTCCCTTCCCCTCAAGGACCCCCACCACAAATCCCTTCATGAGATCAAGCGATCCCTCTAACACCACTTCGCAATATTCCCTCTTCACGTCGAAACGCCTTTCTCACCGTGCCTTTCCCCACTCCTTAAAAGAATATGAAGGTGACGAGAACAAACACGGGAATGAGGATGGGTATTGAGTATTTTATCATGTATCCGAAGAAGCTCGGCATGTTGATCCCGGCTTCTTCAGCGATTGACTTGACCATAAAGTTCGGGGCATTGCCGATGTAGGTATTTGCCCCCATAAAAACGGCGCCCGCGGAGATGGCCTTCAGGTACAGGATAAACTCTGGGTTGGCCGTGGCCTCCCCTGCCGCAAGGGCCGCCGGAACGGCCGATTCCGTGATGCACAGTTTTCCGAGAGCCAGGTTGAAAAACGTGAGGTAGGTAGGCGCGTTGTCGAGGAACGACGAAAGAGCGCCGGTGACCCAGAAGTAATGATACGGCTCCCGGACGATGGCCACAAGCCCGGACAGGGCCCCCGCACTCCCCGCCTTCAGTATCGCCAGCGCCGGAATGATCGTCATAAAGATGCCGGCAAACAGCTTTGCTACTTCCATTATTGGAAACCAGCTGAAGTCATTGGCCTCCCGCAATTGCCTGGACGTGAAGATCAGGGAAAGAACGCCCATCGCTATAATACCCACATCCCTCAGGATATTCTGATATTCCACGTGCACATCTAACAGCATGAAGTGTCCCGGTTTCCAGTACCCGCTCATCAGGACGAGACTGACCACTCCCAGGAGAAAAAGAAAGTTGACAGTTCCTTCTATCTTGAAGGGAACCTTTTCTTCTTCAGGCTCGCTTTTCCCCTGTCTCCCCTTCTCACGCCGATAAAACAGGCTGTCAATGATAAAAAAGAGTGCCAGCAGTATCACGGACGAGACGAGCATATGGAGGAGGATGTTGGTTGTTACCCAGAAAAAGGGGACATTGTGGAGGAAGCCAAGGAACAGGGGTGGATCGCCGAGCGGCGTAAGAGAACCGCCGATATTCGCCACGAGAAATATGAAGAAGCAGACGACATGCGTCTTCTTCAGGCGGTCCTTGTTCGCTCTGAGAACGGGACGGATCATGACCATGGCCGCCCCCGTCGTTCCCACGCACGAGGCCAGCATCGTGCCGATCAAAAGCAGGATGGTGTTGAGCGCGGGGGTCCCCTTCAGCGAACCCCGGATGACGATCCCCCCGGCGATGGTAAAGAGCCCCCACAAAAGGATAATAAAGGGGATATAGTCTATGAGGTATATATGAAGGATGTGATACACCGCCACATGCTGATAGAAAAAGAGAAAGGGCGCGGCAAAGAGAACTGCCCAGAGGGCGGAGATTTTTCCAAAGTGGTTATGCCAGAAATGGGGCATGAGAAGCGGGCAGAGGGCGATGGACAGAAGAATCCCCGCAAAGGGAAGAGCGGTCCAGACAGGAAGCGCCCCCCCGATGTCGTGTTCGCAATGGGATGCGGCCTCTGCCGCTCCGGCAGAATCGGTAAAAACCAGGAAGAATACAGCAATCAGGGAAGCATGGATAAGAACACCCGGCAATCCCTCCCTTGCACTCTTCATGAGCCCCCCTCCGTCGGCTCTTATCGCAAGAAATCAGGACAGGTACGAGAAATGGACCGCCAACGTGATGATTACACTCGCCTGCGGCACAGCGGACATGATGAGTTTTAACTGAAGTGCTTTCTACGCCTTCTCCGCAATCTTCAGCCTTGTTTCGGCGATATCCAAGGCTTTCTTTGCTTTTTCAAAATCAGGATCATCCTTGCTCAACGGGACCAATCTGGCCTGAGCGGCTTCCAGTTTCTCTTTGGCTTCTTCCTCTACTATGGAAGAGGCCTCCTCAATGGATTCAACAAGAACGGTTGCCTTGAGACCCGTGATTTCGGCGTATCCCTCCCCCACAAGATAATATGTTTTTTTGTTGTCCCTGGTATAGTTAAGCTCTCCGACCTTGATGGAACTCAGAAAGGGCACGTGACCGATCAACACCCCGAATTCTCCCTCAACCCCGGGCAACGTCACCTCTTCCACGACATCGCTGAAGGCCAGGCGATCGGGCGTTACGATCTCCAACAACAGTTCATCATGCATCCGACAGTCCTCCGGCTTAGTCTTCCCTGAGTCGAGCGGCTTTTTCCTTGACCTCGTCTATACCGCCAACCATATAGAATGCCTGCTCGGGCAGATCATCGTGAACACCGTCCAGGATCTCTCTGAACCCCTTGACCGTATCCCCGACCGACACGAACTTCCCTTCCGTTCCGGTAAACTGCGCGGCCACAAAGAAAGGCTGGGAGAGAAACCGCTGGATCTTCCGTGCCCGGCTGACCGTTAGCCGGTCTTCTTCCGAGAGCTCGTCCATACCGAGAATCGCGATGATATCCTGGAGGTCTTTGTATTTCTGAAGGATAATCTGAACATCCCGCGCGGTCTGATAATGATCCTCGCCCAGCACATTGGGGTCAAGGATTCGGGAGGTCGAATCGAGCGGATCCACCGCAGGGTAGATCCCCAGCTCCGCAATGGGCCGCGAGAGAACAACCGTTCCGTCGAGGTGGGCAAAGGTGGTGGCCGGTGCCGGATCGGTCAGGTCATCGGCGGGGACATACACACACTGGACGGCCGTGATCGATCCCTTGTTGGTCGAGGTGATCCGCTCCTGGAGTTCACCCAGGTCTGTGGCCAGCGTCGGTTGATACCCGACCGCCGAAGGCATCCGTCCCAGGAGGGCCGACACCTCGGACCCTGCCTGCGTAAATCGGAATATATTGTCAACAAAGAGGAGCACGTCCTGTCCTTCTTCGTCCCTGAAATACTCCGCTTCCGTGAGCGCTGTGAGGGCCACCCGGGCCCGCGCTCCCGGTGGCTCCGTCATCTGGCCATACACGAGAGCCGCTTTTTCGATGACCCCGGACTCTTTCATTTCCAGATAGAGGTCATTCCCCTCACGGGTCCGCTCGCCGACACCCCCGAAGACAGAGATGCCGCCATGGTGCATGGCGATATTATGGATCATCTCCATCATGACAACCGTTTTCCCACACCCGGCGCCTCCGAAGAGCCCCATTTTACCGCCACGGGGAAACGGAACGAGGAGATCAATGACCTTGACGCCGGTCTCGAGAACATGCACCGATGTATCCTGCTCCAGGAAAGAGGGTGCCTCGCGATGGATCGGAAGGGTCTTCTCGGTACTGACTGGTCCCAGCCCATCAACCGGCTTGCCGATCACATTGAGGATTCTTCCCAGGCAGGCTTTCCCCACGGGGACGGTAATGGGGGCTCCCGTATCCGTGACCGGCATCCCCCTCACAAGGCCGTCGGTGATCTCCATGGCAATACATCTGACTACGTTGTCGCCGAGATGCTGGGCAACTTCAACAACAAGATTATCCTTTTCATCATTGATGGTCGGATTCGTAATCGTGAGGGCGTTCATGATGCTCGGGAGATTCCCCTCCTGAAACTCCGCATCGACCACGGGACCAATTACCTGTACAATCCTTCCTGTATTCATTCCTGTCTCCTTCAGTAGTTTCTCCGGCATCTCTGATGCAGCTATCACTTTGCCGCCAGCGCCTCCGTACCGCCCACGATATCCATTAGTTCGGCGGTAATGGCCGCCTGCCGCGCCCTGTTGAATTGCTGGGTGAGGCTTTGCAGCATATCTTCACAGCTGCTCGTCGCATTATCCATGGCAACCATCCGTGCTCCGTGCTCTCCAGCCGACGTCTCCAGGAGCCCCCTGTAGATCAGAACCCGCAGATACATAGGGACGATATGGGCCAGAAGTTCCTCTTCGGAAGGCTCGTAAACGTAGTCGGCGACCGCTTCAACCCCTCCCCCCTCTGATGGATCAAGGGAAGCCGCGGGAAGCAGGCGCGTCAGGACGGGTCTCTGGGAGGCGACATTGCGAAACTCATTGTAACAGAGGTACAGCTCGTCATATTCTTCATTGATAAAGGGGGGGATCACATCGTCCGCAATACGCGAGGCCAGGCCGATATCAAATCGATTCAGCTTGTCTATATGCGCGCTGGTTACGGAGAGTTTTTTCTTGAAGAAATCGCGCCCCTTCTTGCCGACGGCGATGATCGACACCTCTTTTCCTTCGGCCTTCTGTATCCGCGAAAACTTCTCCACTTCCTTGACCACATTGGTATTGAATCCACCACACAGGCCTCTGTCCGATGTCATTACGATCACACGGATCTTTTGAGGCTCGCGCACGGCAAGGAGAGGATTCGTCGTTGACACCACTCTCGCGGCCAGGCTGCCGAACACCTCCATCAGCTTGTCCGCATAGGGCCGGAAATTCTCCATCTTCGCCTGCGCCGCCTTCAGCTTCGACGCCGCAACCATGTTCATGGCACGGGTGATCTGTCGTGTCTTGTCGACGGCTACAGATTGTCTCTTGATATCTTTTAACGATGCGCCCATTACAACATACTCCTCGATGCCCCGCCCGGATTATCAACCATCCGGATGTCTGTTTCTCTAAGCGGAGGCAAACACGGAATCAAACTCCGTCAAGACACTCTTGATTTTGTCATCAAGATCGGGTTTCAGCTCCTGTTTTTCATCGATCTCGTCCAGGACATCCTGGTGCTTGGTGCCCATGAAACTCAAGAGCTGTTTCTCATATTCCTTGATCTTTTCTATGGGATACTTGTCGATGAACCCTCTAACCCCCGCGTAGAGAACCACGACCTGCTGGGCAAGGGACATGGGCTGATACTGGGGTTGCTTCAGGATCTCGACGAGCCTCCCCCCCCGTTCCAGCTGAGCCTGGGTCGCCTTGTCAAGGTCGCTTCCGAACTGAGCAAAGGAGGCCAGTTCCCGGTACTGCGCCAGATCGAGTTTCAGTGTGCCGGCGACCTGTTTCATCGCCTTCACCTGTGCTGCGCCCCCGACCCGGGAAACGGAGATACCGACATTGATCGCGGGTCTGACACCGGCGTAGAACAAATCCGGCTCGAGAAAGACCTGACCATCGGTAATGGAGATAACGTTCGTCGGGATAAAGGCGGAGACGTCCCCTGCCTGGGTCTCGATGATGGGAAGGGCCGTGAGGGAACCGCCGCCCCGTTCCTTGCTTACCCGGGCGGCACGTTCCAGCAGCCGGGAGTGATTATAAAAGATGTCTCCCGGGTATGCCTCGCGTCCGGGGGGTCGTCGCAGAAGCAGCGATATCTGCCGGTAGGCCACGGCCTGTTTGGAGAGATCGTCGTAAATGATCAGGGCGTCCTGCTCTCTGTCCCTGAAGTACTCGCCGATGCTGCACCCTGCGAAGGCGGCAATGTACTGCAGCGTCCCCGGGTCGCTCGCGCAGGCGGAAACAACACAGGTATAATCCATGGCGTCATGCTTTCTCAAAACCTCAACCACCTGCGCCACGGTCGATTTTTTCTGTCCGATCGCCACATAGATGCACTTGATGCCGGTATTCTTCTGTCTGATGATGGCGTCGACGCAGATCGCCGTCTTGCCGATCTGGCGGTCCCCGATGATCAGTTCGCGCTGCCCCCGACCGATGGGGGTCATGGCATCGATGGATTTCAGACCGGTGTACAGCGGCTGGTTGACCGGCTGCCGATGGATCACACCGGGGGCGACCACCTCGATTCTGCTGTAGGTATCGGTCTCGATGGGTCCTTTTCCGTCCAAGGGCTGTCCCGTGGCATCGATCACGCGCCCGAGAACGGCTTCACCGACGGGAATCTGCGCAATCTTGCCCGTTCTCTTGACCACATCCCCTTCCTTGATATGTATATCTGAACCCAGGATGGCGACACCGACGTTGTCCCGCTCGAGGTTGAGAACCATGCCCAGTATGCCGCCGGGGAACTCGAGGAGTTCCATGGCCATGGCATTTTCCACGCCGTACACTCGGGCAATACCATCACCGACCGACAGGACGGTGCCGATCTCGCTCACATCCAGTTTTTTCTCATAATCCTTGATCTGCTTGGAAATTACCTGGGTTATTTCCTCTGCCCTGATTGCATCCATCCCTTACATATCCTCCTTTATGAGTTCCCGTATGCTGTTCAGTTGGGCCCGAATACTGCCATCGTACAGGGTATCACCGACCCCGATCACAACCCCTCCCAGCAATGAAGGATCTTCATTAATAACCATATCAACGTTCTTTCCGGTTAAACCCTCCATCTGTTTCTTGATTCGTTCGGAAAGCTCGCTCGACAGCGGGAATGCCGTTTTTACCTCAACACGTACCTTGTTCAAGACCTCATCCATATACCTTCGATAACATTCTTCAATCTGTCCGATGGCATTGATTCTCCTCTTGTCCACCAGCAGTTTCAGAAAATTGGAAGTGGTGACGGAAACTTTAATTTCTTTGATGATTTCTCCCATCACCGCCGCCTTGTCGGCACTGTCAAAGACGGGATTGGCAAAGAAATCCGTCAAGTCCGCACTCCCGGCCAGCAGAGAAGAGAAGCCCTTCAGCTCACCGTATATGGCTTCTATGGCATTTTCCTCTTGCGCTATGTCAAACAGCGCCTTGGCGTATCTCTTGGCAATATCGCTTCCAATCAATTTCGGCTCACCATCCTGTCTAAGAAATCGTTGACCATCTTCTCGTGATCTTCCGCCTGGATATTCTTCGCGAGAATCTCTTCGGCCATAGTAACGGATAGTTCGGTTGCCTCCCTCCTGAGCTGATGAAGGGCCCTCTTGAATTCCTGTTCAACCCTGGCTTCCGAATCCTCTTTCATTTTTTCGGCGGTTCTTTTTGCTTCTTCTATGATCTTCTCTTTCTCAGCGAGTCCCTGCGCCTTGATCATATCGGCGATGCCCGCTATCTCCGCCGTCGCCTTATCCAGTCTGGCTGAATGTTCCTCCAGTTTTTTTTCGGCTTCCTCTTTTGCCTGCACCGCATCGTCCAGCGAATTTTTGATGGAAGCCCGGTTCCCGACGAAGAAATTCACGATCGCCTTGGCTGACAACTTATAGAGAACAACGGCCAGGATGGTGAAATTGAGCATTCTCCACCAAAAGTTGCCCATCCCCCCTTCGTGCGCTTCGCCGTTGCCTGATGCGTAAGCAAGCGCGGGGAGGATGACAACCATTGCTATAGTGAAAAGAAATCGCTTCATTGCACACCTCTTCCCAGTACCTTTTCGGAAATCTCGCGGGCTATCATGCGGGTCTGCTCCCTGAGGGAGGCCCTTGCATCATCCGTTTCCCCGTGCAGCTGAACCTTGAATTTTTCCAAGTGGCTGGAGATATCCTCCCGAACCGCACCAATGATTTCCTTTCCCTGTTCCGCCCCCTCGTCTCTGATCGCATCTCTCTGCGCAGCGGCCTCCGCCCGTGCCTGACGGATCTGTTCCTCGTACTGGGCCATCTTGCGTTCGATGGTCTCGTCGAGAGACCGGACCCTCTCTTTCGAATCTTCAATTTTCTGATTTCTTTTTTCTATGATCTTCAAGACAGGTTTGTAGAGGAGGAAATTGAGAATCAGGATCAGCACAAGGAAGTTGGCCATCTGGATCCAAACTGTATAGTTCAGTTCTACCACTACCGTTCACCATCCCTTGGTTAAATAGTGAAAAATCACGCGCCCGAAACCTCGGGAGCCAGCGCCCGCCATGGACCGGGTGGTACTAAACATAACTCCGGACCCTTGTCAAGGCTTTTTTGACCGGGGGTCACGCTCGATAACGCGGGGCGCATCCATGCGCGGGAGATGAGCTTCTCATCCCGTGTCTCCTCAGCAGGGGTTGATTAGTTTGTCATAGTCTCATTCTCATTCTTGCCCGAATCCGTCTCACCCGACATCCGGCACGCGCCATCGATTACCGCTCCCTCACGTACCACGAGGACCGATGTCTTGACATTCCCCACCAGTCTCCCCGTTGATGAAATCTCGGTTTTTTCCTTGATATCAAGGTTGCCGCGCACCTCGCCGGAGATGACGATACTGTCAACGGCGATATCCGCTTCCGCATAGGCGCCTTCCCCGATGAACAGCGTCCCGCTTCCCATCGCTTCCCCCCTGAACTCGCCATCGATCCTAACGGAACCATTCAGCACCAGTTTCCCGTTGAACTCCGCGCCTCTTCCCAAAAAGGCCTTTATATCCTCACCGACATCCCTTCTTTTGTCCGCCATCGAACATCTCCTCTCTGTAAACCACCTTTCTGGAATAAAAAACTATAAGGAAGATAAGTCCCTGACTGTCAGGCCTTCCCGCTTGTATCACCCGCATGGCCGGATGCCGCCATTTGCCCGAGCGGTTTTCCGGTCCCTCACGGCTGGAGTATAAATCTTCTCATGCTGACGTTCATCAGCAGACCCACTCCCATCAGCAACACAACCAGTGAAGATCCTCCATAACTGATAAAGGGGAGCGGGATCCCCACGACGGGGAAGAGGCCCAGGACCATACCGATATTGATAAATATACCCCAGAAAACAAACATTGTCACTCCAAAAGCCAGTAAGGTTCCAGGCAAATCCCTCGAGTTTCGGGCAATCTGCAGGCCCCACAATAGCAGGGCGAGAAAGATAACGATCAGAACAACAACCCCGAGGAAACCCCACTCCTCGGCGAAAACGGAAAAGGCAAAATCCGTCTGCTGCTCGGGGAGAAACTTGAGCTGTGTCTGGGTTCCCTTCAGAAACCCTTTTCCCCACAGACTTCCGGAACCGATAGCGATTATGGACTGTATAATGTGATACCCCGTGCCAAGGGGGTCACGGTCAGGATTGAGAAACGTCAGAATCCGCTCCTTCTGATAATCCTTCAGAATAAACAACCATGCCACTGGTGCCAGCGCCATTCCGCCCACCACACTCCATAGAATGAGCTTCCTGCCGACCCCCACGAAAAGCGTTATCGTAGCGAAGAGAAGCGCAAGAAACATGGCTGTCCCCAGATCAGGCTGCCACGCTATCATATAAAACGGAAGCCCCACAAGTACAAGCAGAACCAGAAGATTCCTTACGCGAAACCCGTCCTGCGCGTTATCATTACAATACCTCGCTAGGACGATAATCACGATCAGTTTCATCAATTCCGACGGCTGAAAGGAAAATCCCCACAAAACCAGCCACCTCTGTGAACCATGGGTGATATTCCCGTACAGGGTCACAAGGAAAAGAAGAGCGATCCCAAAAAGATAAATAAGATAGGCATATCGTATGATGGTGTGGTAATCCACGCTGAAGGTGATGATCATGAGGACAAGCCCCACAAGAAGCCAGTATAGCTGTTTTGTGTAAAGAGGCTCCCCCTTTGTGTACAGGTTATGGCTCGCGCTGTATATGTTCAGGATGCCAATGGCACTGATCAGAAGCACCATCACCAGAAGGAACCAGTCGAAATTGATCAGCAGCCGGCGGTCGATCTTCATTTCACTCCCCGCTCCTGCGCAAGACGAAAGTAGCCGTCAATGACTCTGCGCGCGATGGGAGCGGCAGCCGATCCGCCGTGCCCACCATGTTCCACCACAACCATAACGGCCACCCTGGGGTCCGTGTACGGCGCGAAGCAGACGAACAAGGCATGATCCCTGAACCGATACGGGATTTCACCTTTCTGATCCGCCTCATCATCCGGGAGGCTTATGACCTGAGCTGTTCCCGTCTTGCCACACACATCCTGTTCCTTCCGCTTCAGCACGCCTCCCGTGCCGTGGGGTTCATTCACTACTCCCCATAGTGCGTATCTCAAGATATCCAGATTTCTCCTGCTGACCGGAACAACCCCTTCCACTTCCGGAGGAATCTCTTGTACCGTCTGCCCATCAGCCGTCTCAATCCTCTTTACCAGCCATGGTTTGTAAAGGATACCTCCGTTCGCCAGCGCGCAATAAGCTCGGAGAAGTTGGAGCGGAGTCGCCAGGGCGAATCCCTGTCCTATCGCAAGTGAGGTGGTTTCACCTCTCTGCCAGGGCTCTCCGAACCGTCTCAGCTTCCATTCCCGTGTGGGGACCAGCCCGCTTTTTTCCCCGGGAAGGGATATGCCTGTGCCGGATCCGAATCCAAAGGCGTTTGCATACTCCGCCAGTGTATCAACGCCAAGCAAATCCCCCAGATGGTAAAAATAGACGTCACAGGATTCCACAATGGCGCGGTGCAAATCGACGGTTCCATGGCCTCGCTTCTTCCAGCACCTGAATGTTCGATTTCCCATCGGGTAGGTGCCGTTGCACCATACCTCCGTATTCTCCGTTATCAAACCTTCTTCAAGGGCCGCCGCGGCTACGAACAATTTATAGGTGGATCCCGGGGGATATTGCCCGGAGATTGCCCTGTTCTGCAAGGGGCACAGGGGATCATCCGTCAACTCCTTCCAACCCTGTTCCGATATCCCGCGATTAAACAGATTGGGATCAAAGGATGGTCTGCTTACCATCGCCAGAACCGCTCCGGTATGCGGTTCCATGACAACCACCGTCCCGGCCTGCTCCTTCAATGCATCCCAGCACATCATCTGAAGATCGGAATCGATATTGAGGACGATTGTATGTCCGGAAACCGGATCAACCCTCCCCAGCACATTCAATCTTCTCCCGGCCGCATCCACCTCCACCTGCTCTCCGCCGCTTTTCCCCTTGAGCACACCATCCAGATATTTTTCAATTCCGTACTTCCCCACCACATCGTCCGCCCGGTACGGGACAGACGTATCCCGGTCCAACTCCGACGCACTTATCCCCCCCACATACCCGAGGAGATGGGCAACCATTTCCCCATATATATATTCCCGCACCGGGACAATATCCACAACCACGCCGGGGAGATTCAGGACATGAGATTCCACCACCGCCAGTTTATCCCTCCCGATATTCCGGGCCACCTTAACAGGGACAAAAGGCTTCGGAGACTTAAGGGTGGTTTCCTCAAGGAAGAGACTTTTATCACCCTGATCAAACAATCCCGCCAGTCTGTCTCTCACATCCTCGGGATTTTTCGCAATTTCAGGGATAAGGGATATGTCAAAGGAGGACTGATTATTCACCAGTATGTCCCCCCGGCTATCCACAATCAACCCTCTGAGAGGTTTAATCTCCTGTATACGGATCCGGTTGCTTTCAGACCTCTGCCTGAGAGCATCCCCCTTGACGATCTGAAGATACCACATCCTGGCAATCAGGAGAAAGAAAGCGCACAGCACAAGCCATGTGAAAGCGCGGAGTTTCTTTCTGAACTTCCGTGGATCATAGTTGGTTAGATAATCTCGATTCCCAAACACTCAGCACACCCTCAAAACGACGGAACAGGGCAAAAAGGACCGGCGCCAATGCGCCGGTAACTGCAGCCTGGATCAATGAAATAGGGAGTATGTCGTAGAGGACGTTAACCCCGTATAGTGCTTTATAGACAACAAGTATCAGTGATTTCTCCAGGAGCACAGATGCAAGTGTAAAACAGACAGCAAAGATCATGCCTCCGGCATATATCCTGAATGAAACGATATGTGAAATCAGGAATATAAGAAGATAGGCGAAAACGAAGAAACCAGGCACGACGCCAACCATGGAATCCATGAAGAAACCCAGTACCAGGGACAAAGCGCCTCCGCGTACGACGCCCAGGTAAAAACCGGCGTAGATGACCAGCACGACTGATATCTCCGGAGTGATTTTCCCCAGAAACAATATATCAAAAACGGTTATCTGGATCGTCAGCAGGAGGAGAGAAACCACCGGCAGCATCAGATAATATATCATTGATTATCTCCCCGTTTCAGAAAGATCACCACAACCTCTTCCAGTTTGCCTATGTCAAGGACGGGGGACACTCTGATTTGCTGGAACAGGCCAGCATCTTTCCTTTCAACCGCATCAACCGTTCCGAGCACCAGCCCCTTGGGGAAGACCCCGTCAAGCCCCGACGATATTACCACATCCCCCACCTGCACATCCTGGGTTCTCTGGACATACTTCAATTCGCATCCCGAACTTCCGGAACCCTGCAGCACTCCCTGACATCGGGTTCTCTGCACAAGGGCGTCTATATTACTGTTATAATCCACAAGAAGAAGTGCCTTGGATGCGTTCCACGAAACCTCTATAATTCTTCCTGCCACACCCTCCGCGGTCACCACTGGAAAGCCGATCTCTATCCCGTCAGAGCTTCCCTTATTGAGCAGTACCGTCCAGAATACGGACAATCTGTCTCTCCGTGTCACACTCGCCGCAACAGTCGGAAACTCAAGATCCTTCTTCATATCCATGAGCTGCCGCAGTCTCACGCATTCGAGAGACATCTCGCGCAGATCATTTGCCTCCCGCTTCAAAGACTCAAGAGTTTGTGCCAACCGCCTGTTTTGCTCTTCCAGCTTCACCAGCATGACATACCGCTTCCATGCCGTCCCTACAGAGCCCAGCGCCGAATTGACAGCATGACCCAAAGGAGCCGCCGCTTCCAGAACGATCCCTCTGAAAAAACCCGTTTTGTCTGGTGATTTGAAATACAGGGAAAAGCTTATGAGAGAAACCGCAACAAGAATAAGAACCGCAACCATCGTGTACAATTTTTTAGGGGACGCCATCTTTTGCTCTCTTAGGCAGGCTAGTCCATACACTGACACAGCTAGAAGGCTTGCAGCACACAGAAGGCGGAGGCTCCGGGAAAAAAGATGTGTGTTTCCTGATGCTGATTGGCTATAGCTGAACAGTTACCTCTTTCAATATATCCAACTCGTCCAGAGCCCGCCCGGCACCTCTGGCCACTGCCGAGAGAGGATCATCCGCTATCGTTATGGGCAGACCGGTTTCTTCCCTCAGGAGTACATCCAAGTTTCTCAGAAGAGCCCCGCCGCCAGCAAGAACGATTCCTCTGTCGACGATATCGGCAGCCAGCTCGGGAGGAGCGTTTTCAAGGGCATCACGAACGGCATCAACGATGACGCTGACCGGCTCCGACATCGCTTCTGCCACCTCTTCTGAATTTATTTCAACAATCTTGGGAATACCCGATATAATATCCCGGCCTTTGACGTCAACCGTTCGTATCTCATTCTCAGGATAGGCGCACCCGATGGTGGTTTTTATCATCTCGGCGGACCGTTCGCCTATGAGGAGGCTGTACTGTCGTTTCATGTACTGAACAATAGCGTCATCCAGTTTGTCCCCCGCGACTCTGACGGATTTTGAATAGACAATGCCGGCCATCGAAATGACGGCGACCTCCGTGGTCCCTCCGCCGATGTCAACGATCATGGAACTCACCGGCTCGGTTATGGGCAGTCCGGCCCCGATCGCCGCCGCCATGGGTTCTTCGATGAGATAGACCTCCCGGGCCCCGGCGGACTCGGCTGTTTCCTTGACCGCCCGCCTCTCCACGGGGGTAATGCCGGAGGGAATGGATATGATAATCCGCGGACGAACGAAGGTGCTTCTGTTGTGGACACGGAGTATGAAGTGGCGCAGCATGGCCTCGGTAATCTCGAAATCGGCTATGACCCCGTCTTTCATGGGGCGGATGGCCATGATATTCCCCGGGGTTTTACCCAGCATCATCTTTGCGTCCATCCCCACGGCGAGGACCTTTTTCACCCCTCTCGAGTCCCTGTGGACGGCGACAACCGAAGGCTCGCTCAGAACGACGCCCTTCCCCTTCACGTATACCAAGGTATTCGCCGTTCCAAGATCGATAGCCAGATCGTTCGAAATCAGGCCAAGAATATAGTCAAATAGCAAGTTTCCACCCCCTATCCGTCATGATTGGCTTTTGCTTATACAGTATTTCAATACCCTAATCAAATAAAAACAATTTTCCGGAATAACGGATTTTTGAGCATACACACTCTGCTATTTATCATACAAAATCAGCGGTTGAGGCCCCGGCATTTCGGATATCAGGCGCGGTCTCTCTTTCTTTAGAAAATCATTGCATTTTGCATGGTACTATACTAGTAATTCACCACATCAAAGAGGAAAGGCAGCACGTGAAGATATGCTCCAACTGATGCGGAAACACGCCAGGAACTGGCTCATGAAGGTTGTGCTTGGTATTATTATCCTCGTATTCGTCTTCTACTTCGGATCCATGCGGGGAAGGCAGGAGACTGAAACGATCGCCATCATAGACGGTGCGCGGATAGCTCACGCTCAATTCCGGGACGAATACCAGAACCTGTTCGAATTTTACCGCGAGCGATATGGCGATCGTCTCACCGACGATCTGCTCAAGCAGATCAATCTCAAGGAGCAGGCCTTCGACAGTGTCATTACCCAGGCGATCATGCTGGCTAAAGCGGACGAATGGAATCTACGGGTAGGCGATAGCGAATTGCAGGCATCCATCCTTTCCTATCCGGCCTTTCAAAGGGATGGAGCCTTCAATAACGACCTGTACCAGCGTATCCTCCGCTATCAGCGAATGACGCCGGAGACCTTCGAGGACATGCAAAGAAAAGCTCTCTCCACCGGAAAGGTGGAGCGTCTCATCAGGGAATCGGCAAAGGTGTCCGAACAGGAGGTGTATGAGGCATACCGGCTTCAGAACAGAAAGGTCAACATACGTTTCATACGGATACCCACGGAACCCGCAAAGAGCGCAGGCAAACCTTCCCAAGAGGAGATTCTGGCGTATTTTGAGGAGCACAAGGAAGAGTTCAGAATGCCGCAGATGGCAGCTATCGAATATATCCGTTTCGACGGGGAGCGCTTTGCAGGAGCCGCCCATATAGCGGATGACGAGATAGAGGAATACTACCGGTATCATGAAGAAGAATTCACGGAAAGCGGAACCGTGAAACCGCTTCCGAAGGTACGCGACGAAATCGTCTCCAGACTGAAATCGATACGGGGAATGGACATGGCCTTCAAGGAAGCAACAACGGCGCATGATACCATCTATCAGGAGGAAAACTTCGAAGAATACGCTAAAAAGCAGGGGTATACCATACAGACAACCTCCTTTCCCCGCAACGCCCCCCTTTCCGGCGAGTTCGCGGGAATGCAGGAGATGGGAGAATATGTGTTCGACTTGCAGGAGGGCGATCTGGGACGCCTCTTTTCCGGCAACAGCGGACATTACGTCTTTCGGCTTGTATCACTGAAGCCGTCCCGCGTGCCTGAGCTCACAGAGGTTCTCGATACGGTTAAAACAAGCTATGCGGAAAGCCAGGCCATAGAGAAGGCCAGGGGAAAAGCCGAACGGATCAACAGCGGTCTCAGAGACGGAACCGATATGACGGCACTCTCACGAAAGGAAGGGTTGACGGTGTCCCAAACCGGATTATTCCAGCCCGGCCCTGAGATACCGAAGATCGGTTACTCCCCGGAAATGGAAGATGCCATATTCGAGATGTCGGCGAAAGAACCGACCCCTGACAGGGCGTTCTTTGTCGATGGGAATTATTTCGTTATCAGGCTTACGGAAGAGGCGACACCGAACGAAAAGGAATGGGCGGCGAACAAAGATACGATGAAGGCCGCCCTCCTCCAGTTGAAAGGAGAGGCCGCCTTTCTCGCCTGGCTCGGCGAAACCAGAGAGAGGATGATGAACGCAGGAAGGCTCAAAATACTCAAAACCGTCGAGGATCTGTAACCGATGACTGCACGAAAGACCACGATCGCACTTTTCCTGTTCCTGCTCCTTGGCGCATACGCCCAAAGCTCTTCAGCCGCCGTCAGAGTCTATGACCTGAAGGTATCCGGGTGCTGGGGCTGATCGGGAAGGGCCAGGATAAGTTCTATCCTGAAAAGGTCCGATATCATCGCGTTCAAGCTGGACGGCCAGACAGACACGGTGAGCGTGCGGTTTGAAGATTCCATGATCTCAATCGAAGAGATCATACGGCGGATCGAAGAGGAAAAATTCCAGGTACGTGAAGCGATTGAAGTGCCGCCCGGGGCGGACGCCCTTTCCCCTTAAAAAGATAGGTCCGGCAGCAGCATCCGACGTGCTGTCATCCCCCCGCGGCCGCCGATCTTCCCGCGAGCCATCCCGTGGAGAAGGCAGCCTGAAGATTGTATCCTCCCGTATCGGCGTCTACATCAATGACCTCCCCGGCGAAGTAAAGGCCCTTCACAAGGCGTGACGCCATGGTCCGGGGATCGATTTCCCGTGTATCGATCCCTCCTGCCGTCACGATCGCCTCGTCCACGGAACGCCCTCCCGTTACCTCCAGACGAAAATCCTTGAGCCACCCTCGCAGGCGCTCCCGCTCCCCCGCAGTGATCTGGTGTCCCCTCCGCTCCGGCGGGATGCCGACCTGCTCCACACAGAGGGGGATCATCTTCGTTGGGAGGAGCCCCTTGAGCAGTGTCTCGAATTTCCGTTTTCCGTGGTGATCAAAATCGCGCAGGAGACGCTCATCCAATACGCGCTCATGAAGGGCGGGCTTCAGATCGATGGAGACGCCCACCTGCTTTCCGGCATCCAAAGCGTCCACAACCGTTCGGCTGAGTGAGAGAATGACCGGCCCCGATATGCCAAAGTGGGTGAAAAGCATCTCGCCAAAAGCCTCGGCACTCCTGTTTCCCCCAACAAAAATGGCGACTTTCACGTTGCGGAGGCTGAGGCCTTGCAGACGCGCCGCCGTATCCCCCTTTGTCTCCAAAGGAACCAAGGCAGGGCGAATCGGCACAACCCTATGGCCCGCCGCGGCTGCCAGGCGGTATCCGTCCCCGGTCGACCCCGTGGCGGGGTATGACACCCCCCCTGTCGCAACAATCGCCCCATGGGCATGATATTCCCGTCCCGCGGAATCTCGGACACCGCGCACCTGCCCCCCGTCGATCAGGAGGCCCTCAACGGACACTCCGCTGTACACCACCACATCCTGCCTGCCCATCCACTTTGTGAGGGCATCCACCACGTCGTACGCCCGGCTGCTCGCCGGGAAGATCCGTCCCCCACGCTCGACGACGGTGGGCACCTCCAGTTCCTCAAAGAACGCCACAAGATCATCGTTTGAAAAACGGTGGAAGGCCTGCCTGAGGAAGGGGCCGGTATCCCCGAAGTGCGAGACGAACTCGGCGGGGGAGGCCACATTGGTGAGATTGCACCGCCCCTTCCCCGTAATCGCGAGTTTGCGTCCAGGGCGGGGCATCTTTTCCAGGAGAAACGTCCGGGCTCCCGCCGCAGCGGCCTGCCCGGCGGCCATCATCCCGGCCGGGCCCCCGCCGACAACGATAAGCGTTCTTACGTCCATTGGGCGGGGTTCTCTATGAACGCCGGATCGTCCTTCTCGATGATTTCGATGATATGTCTGTGGAACCGCCGCTTGTTCTCCCCGAATATCCACCGCCCCTTGGCGAAGGTCCGTGCGAAAGCGATCGCCTCTTTCAGAAGGGTTCCCGCATCAGTACAGGCCTTGACGATCACGTGGCTTTCCTCGAGTTCCTTCGCGGTCGCCCTTTTGCCGGTGCAAACCAGCTCATACAGCTTGTAAGCGGGGATCGCCTTCCGGATGATGGCAATCATGGAGGGAAGGAAGGGGATATTGATATCCACCTCGGGGAAACAGAAGTACCCCCGATCCGCCTTCATAAACCGGAAATCGCAGGCGCAGGCCATGATGGTCCCGTCCCCGAAGGTATGTCCGTTCATCGACGCGATCACGGGCATGGGAAACTCCAGGATCCGGGTGAAGATCTTCCCCAGGCCGTAGGTGAACTCCTTGACCGCCTCAATCTCGCCCCCCCCTATGGCCCCCATGATCCATTCCACATCGATCCCCAGGGACCAGTTCTTCTCATCGCTCGACGTGATGACCACGGAGGAGGTCTCCTCATCAGCCTCGATTTCGTCGAAAATCTCCAGGATCACCCGGTTGAAATCCGGGTTGTGCCTGTTCTCACTGGTGTTCATTGTCATGATCGCGACCGTTCCGTCTTTCTTCCACTCGATAATCGCCATTGTTCCGTTCTTCCTCCTCGAATCGTTGTAGATGCGACGGCATTTATTTACAGCCATTGCGTGCTTCCGCACTTATATATAAAACAGGCTCAGTGCGCCTCGTCCCAGTTCTTCCCGGAGGCGATCTCCACCTTCAGAGGCACCTTCAGATCTATCACCCCCTCCATCTGTCGTCTCACGAGCTCCATGACCTCCTCCACTTCCCCTTCAGGGACCTCGAAGACGAGCTCGTCGTGCACCTGCATGATCATACGGGCGGCCAGCTTCCGCTCCTCGATCTCCCCGGCGATCCTGAGCATCGCCACCTTGATCAGGTCGGCCGCCGTCCCCTGTATGGGGGTGTTGATCGCCGTCCGCTCGGCAAACTGGCGGACCTGGGCATTCGAGCCGTTGATATCCGGGAGATAGCGCCGGCGATTCAGGAGCGTCGTGACGAATCCCCGCTCGCGCGCCCCCTCCACCAGCCCGTCTATGAAGGCACGGACGCCGGAGAAACGGGAAAAGTAGCCGTCGATGTACTCCTGCGCCTTTTTCTGGCTTATGTTCAGCTCACGGGAGAGGCCGAAGGCGCTCATCCCGTATATGACGCCGAAGTTGATCACCTTCGCCTCCCGGCGCATCTCCTCGCTGACCATCCCCGGAAAGACGCCGAATATGTCGGAGGCGGTCTTCGTGTGGATATCCTCTCCCGACCGGAACGCCTCCAGGAGCAGTTCGTCCCCGGAGAGGTGGGCCAGGATGCGCAGCTCGATCTGGGAGTAGTCGGCTGAGACAATTCGAAATCCTTCGGGAGCGATGAAGGCCTGGCGGATCCGCTTCCCCTCGGTCGTCCTGATCGGGATGTTCTGGAGATTGGGATTGCTGCTCGAGAGTCTCCCCGTGGCCGTCATCGTCTGATTGTACGAGGTGTGGACTCGCCCCGTCTCCGGATTGACGAGGAGGGGAAGAGCGTCGACATAGGTCGACCTGAGCTTCATCAGGCTGCGATAGGCGAGGATCTCCGCCGGAAGCTCATAGGACCGCGCGAGATTCGTCAGGACGTCCACGTCCGTCGAGTACCCCGCCTTTGTCTTCCTCCCCCGGGGGAGGCCAAGCTTCTCGAAGAGAACCACCTGGAGCTGCTTCGGCGAGTTGATGTTGAACCGTTCCCCGGCCAGGCGGTATATCTTCTCCTCGGATATCTCCAGGAGCTGTCCCAGCTGCCCTGACATCTCTCCCAGGAGATCCAGATCGAGGAGAACCCCTTTCTTCTCCATCGCCGCCAGTACTCCAATAAGAGGCATCTCGACGTCATCGAAGAGTTCCTTCAGTCCCGCCTTCTCCATCCGTTCGGCGAGGAGCGGGGCGAGCCGGAAGACAAAGTCCGCCCGGCGGCAGGCATACGGGGCCGCGTCTTCGAGAGGAACGGCAGCGAAAGGGATCTCCCTGGCGCCGCTCCCCCTCAGGTCCTTGCGGGAGGGGATGGTAATGCCATACTGCTCCCGGACGAGATCGGGCAGGTCATACCCGCGCCGCGAGGGATCGAGGACATAGGCCGCCAACATGACATCCGACACCTCCCCCTTCAGGGGTATCCCCTTGCGTCTGAGGGCGAGGATCGCCGCCTTGCAGTCGTGTCCGAATTTCTTCAACGTCCCGTCGGAGAGGAGTTCTCCGACGCTCGCCAGAGCCGCGTCCGCGTCAAACCCCTTTTGAACCCCCTCCCCCGAGTAGGCCAGGGGAATATAGCCGGCCTTTCCCGCTCGCGAGCAGAGAGAGATCCCCACGATCCCGGTCCTGACCGCCTCATCGGAGGTCATCTGCAGATCGAAGGCGAATTCGCCGTCACCGCGCATCTCATCGAGAAACAAGGCACGCTCCTTATCACCCGTGATCAGGAGGTAGTCCGACTCTTCCTCTTCATTTTTTTCTCTCCCCTCATCCAGCCGCGCGATGAGGCCGGGAAACTCGAAGCGGTGGAAGATCTCCTTCAGGATCTCCGCGTCGGGTTTTTTGAATCGAAGGTCTTCCAAATCATAGCTGACCGGGACGTCAGTCCTGATCGTGACCAGTTCCCTGCTCATTCGGGCCTGATCGGCAAATTCTTTCAGTCTTTCGCTCAGCCCTTTCGCCGCAACCCTTTCCGCATTTTCCAGGACACCTTCAAGAGAACCGAACTGGTTCACCAGTTTGAGGGCCGTCTTTTCGCCCACGCCGGGGACACCGGGAACGTTATCGGATGCGTCGCCCGCGAGCCCCAGGATATCGATCACCCGATCAGGGCCCACGCCGAACCGTTTCCTGACACCCTCAACATCGTAGGAAATATCCTTCATTGTATCAACCATCAGGATGTTGTCCGAGACAAGCTGCATCAGATCCTTGTCGCCGGAGGCGATGACAACTTTCATTCCCGCTCCGCCGAACCGCCTCGCCAGAGTCCCGATGATGTCGTCTGCCTCGATCCCCTGTTTTTCGATGACCGTAATGGAAAACCCGCGCACGATCTCCTTGATGGGATCGATCTGGGGACGGAGTTCATCGGGCATGGCCTTTCGGGTTGCCTTGTACTGATCGTAGGCCTCGTGCCGAAAGGTGGGTCCCTTCGCGTCGAAGGCGACAGCGATATAGTCCGGGGTCCAGTCGCGGCAGAGTTTCATCAGCATGTTCGTAAATCCGTAGATCGCGTTGGTGGGAAATCCCCGGGAGGTGGCAAGCCCGCGGATCGCGTAAAAGGCCCGATAGATATAATTCGTTCCGTCAACAAGAAATACCGAGGGCTGTGAGGGTTTTTCAGTCATGATCCCGATCTTCGGCTTTCGATTTAATATCCGTCGGGGTTGCGGGACTGCCATCGCCACGCGTCGGCGCACATCTCCTCGATCCCCCGTGTAACCGACCACCCCATCTCACGCTTCGCCTTTGAGGGATCTGCATAACAGGCCGCAATATCGCCCGCGCGGCGGCCCGTGATCTCATAAGGTATCGTTCGGCCGGAGGCCTTCTGAAACTGATCGATGATCTCAAGGACGCTGTATCCCCGTCCGGTTCCGAGATTGTAAATGACGATGCCGGGATTCGAGACCAGTTTTTTCAGCGCCTTCAGGTGTCCCTCCGCCAGGTCCATAACGTGGATATAATCTCTGACGCCCGTCCCGTCCGCCGTGGGATAGTCGCTGCCGAAAACGGACAGTTTCTCCCGCTTGCCGACCGCGACCTGCGCGATGTAGGGGAAGAGATTGTTCGGTATGCCGTTCGGGTCTTCCCCGATGAGCCCGCTGGGATGGGCCCCCACCGGGTTGAAATACCGCAGGAGGGCGATATCCCACGCCTCACCGGACGCGGGGATGTCGCGCAGGATCTCTTCGATCATCATCTTGGTCCGGCCATAGGGGTTTCCGGGCGCCAGAGGAAATTCCTCCGTGATGGGGACCGTGCGGGGTTCGCCATAGACTGTCGCGGACGAGCTGAAGACCAGCTTCCTGACGCCGTGCCGGCGCATCGACTCGCACAGATGGAGCGTCCCCGTGACGTTGTTGTAATAGTAGCGAAGCGGCATGGCGACCGACTCGCCCACCGCTTTGAGCCCCGCGAAATGGATAACCGCGTCGATCGGGGTTTCGTGAAATACCCTGTCGAGGGCATCGGTATCGAGCAGATCCACCCGATGAAAGGTCAGGGATCTGCCCACGATCTGCTGTACCCTTCTGAGTGATTCCTCCTTGCTGTTGACAAGACTGTCGACGACCACCACGTCATACCCTGCCTCGAGGAGGGCCAGACAGGTGTGGCTTCCGATATATCCGGCTCCGCCCGTTACCAGTATCCGTGCGTTTCTCATACCCCGATCCCCCGAGGTGGACCGTACCACATTTTGAAGAAATAAGGCAACGCCTCAGAAGCGATCCTCCCTTCATCATCCCTTTTTCTTCTCCATTTCCGGTTGACAGCGGGAAATTACTTACGTACAGTACATGGAAAAAGAGAAACTTGAGAAGGAGGGATCGCCATGAACCGTTTTCGCTTGTGCGCCGTTGCGCCCGGACTGGTGCTTTTGTTGACGATACTCCTGTCCTCCTGCGCCCCCGTCAACCTGTACACGATCAGCATGAAATACCTGCCCCAGGACACACCCCCTTCTTCCACCGTCAGAGGGGGGAATATTCCCGTTACCGTGGCCACATTCATCGACGCGAGAGATGTGGCCGATACGATACGCATCGGCACGGTCACCCACCCCGACGGGAGGGAAATCCCCGTTACACCGAAAGAGAGATGGCCCGCTGAGGCGGTTACCAGCGGCGTCAGGCAATGCCTCGCGGAAGAGGGATATTCCCTCTCCCCGGAGAGTCCCGCATGGGATCTCAGAAGCGACTCTATCGATAAACTGTGGGGAACCGCCCTCCTGATCGGTGGCTCCATCGACCGGCTCGAGATCGTCTGCCAGAAGGAAGGCTTCAAGAAAACGTACCGGACGGATGTCAAATTAACCATGGTCTTCGGGGATGCACGAAATGCCACGATACTCCGCAGGACGGAGGCGGCAGCGGCGTCTTCACTGGAACATGTCAGTTTTTCCGAGGAGATGCTGGGGGAGCAGATCAGCAAAACCCTCTCGAAGGCCATCCGGCAGGTGTGCGCAGACGGGGAAACAATTCCCCGGATTCTTGAACAGTTGAAACGGGAAGGTGGATAAGACCGGACGGGGCTTGTCTTCTCTCGGGAGAGACGAAGAAAAAAGATTCAGGAAAAGGGGTAAAAATGTCATGAAAAATGACTTGACTTACCTTAAAAATACTATATAGTTGCACGGTAGCTTAGGAAGATGCCCTTGCTTACAGATAGGGGGAGGGCACATAAAGTTAGGATTGAGACATTTCAAGGAACAATTTTGGACATCTGGATTTTCGGACTTCTCTGTTCTTCTTACATGCGGGCGATCCTACTTTAGAAAAATCACGAAAGGAGGGTTGCCATAGTGTCTGAAGGTACCGTGAAGTGGTTCAATTCAAGTAAGGGCTTCGGCTTCATCGAAAATGATGAAGGTGGCGATGTGTTTGTTCACTACAGCGCTATCCAGAGCGAAGGTTTCAGAACGTTGGAGGAAAATCAGCGCGTGTCGTTCGACATCGAGCAAGGCGCAAAGGGCCCGTCAGCTACCAACGTCAAGGTCATAAAATAATATACATTGCATGTTATAGAAAAGGGCATCCATGGTTGTCTCCACGGATGCCCTTTTTTGTTTTCACCCATCTTCCTCCGTTGCACACCTTCATCACCGTGAATGCGGGGACGCACAACCGGGCAGGGCCATACTCACAACCCGAGTTTCAGGGAAGGGTCGGGTCGGTGAGAGGGCACTAATCAGGAAGCACGGCGGTGGCGAATTTTCTATGTCAGCCTGAACAGCTTCTTGACCGCCGCGACATAGGGATCTGCTCCACCGTTACGGCTCTCTTTTTTCAACCTGACGACAGGGTCGTGAAGTATCTTGTTGACAATCGAGTTCACAAGTATTTCTATATTCTTCCGTTCCTCTTCGTCGATATCCTTCATCCACCCGTGGGCCTTCTCCATCTCTCCTCTGACGATCAATTCCGCCTTTCCCTTCAGGTCCACAATCGTCGGCACGACCTCAAGAGTGGCACGCCACTCGGAGAATTTTGCGACTTCCTCGTCAACGATGGCCTGCGCCTTGCGCGCCTCCTGGAGCCGCCCCTGCGTATTCCGGTCAACTACCCCCTGGAGATCATCGATATTATACAGGTAGACATTGTCGATACCACCGGCGGAGGAGTCGATGTCCCGCGGTACAGCAAGGTCGATGAGGAACAGCAGACGGTTCTTCCGCCTGCGCAGAGCTGCCTCGACCATCTCAGCCGGTATGATGCAATCCAGTGATCCCGTGGAACTTATTACGATATCAGCTTCCCTCAATTGCGTGTCTATATGATCAAACTCGACCGGGGTTCCCTGAAAATCATTTGCCAGTCTGACAGCGTTCTCGTACGTACGGTTGATAAAGATCATCCCTTGGACACCGTTGTCCATAAGATGTCGCGCCGCGAGCTCGGCCATCTCCCCCGCTCCGATGAGGAGCACCTGTTTTCCCTGGAGGCTCCCGAAAATCTTTTTAGCGAGCTCGACAGCGGCAAAGCTGACGGAGACAGCGTTGCTCGCGATAGCGGTCTCGGTTCTTACGCGCTTGGCAACTCGAAAGGCATGGTGGAGCAGTTTGTTTAATATGACGCCGGAAGCTTTTTGTTTGACACAGAGACGGTAGGCATCTTTGACCTGTCCCAGGATCTGGGGTTCCCCCATGACCAGAGAGTCGAGGCTCGACGAAACCCGGAAGAGATGGCGCACTGCTTCTTCGCCACGGTACACATAAAGGCATTTCCCCATCTCCTCAAAGGAGAGATTCCCATGGGCGGTGATGAATTTCTTCAGTCCCTCCAGACCTTCGTCCGCATCTTCCATGTTCACGAGCACTTCGACCCGGTTGCAGGTAGAAAGATACAAAACCTCCTGAATTCTCGGAATCTTCTTTAATTCCTCGAAGGGCTTCCCTCCTTCTCCGCATGATATGGCCAAGCGTTCTCTGATATTGAGAGGAGCGCTTTTGTGATTTATTCCCAAAAGGGCTATCGTCATATTTCCAAGTCCCGCACCGATCAAAACCGGTGCATCGTTACAAAAAAAACGTTCACCCCGATGAAGGCAAAGATAAGTCCGGCAAAGGCGATAATCGACAGGAAGGCTGCTTTCCTGCCTTTCCAGCCGATGGCTACTCTTTGGTGAACGAGGACGGCGTATAAAACCCATGAAACCGCAGTGAATATCTGTTTCGGATCCCAGTGCCATTCACTCCCCCAGACCGACCTGGCCCATATCGATCCGGCAATAATCCCCAGTGTCATGAGGGTAAACCCCCAGACGGTGCACAGGTGGTTGATTCGATCAAGGTCTTCCAGGGGAGGAAGAATACGGCTGAAACCGGCCACCATTTTCCCCCGTATCAGCCTGTCTTGCACCAGATAGACGATCCCCGCCAGGCAGGCCAGCGCGAAGAACGCCCCTCCGGTGAGTTGAAGCACGATATGAAACGTGACCAGAGGACCGCGCAGGGCGAGAGGGATCGGGGGTTCATCCATCAGTCCCGCGGAGGCCGCTATCATCATCACGACCACCGTTGGAGACACAAAGGCCCCCAATGTTTGCGTCTTTGTCCTGGTCTGAAAAGCAAGGTATAAACCGGACACAACCCATGAAATAAAAGAGAGCGAGCCGTAGATACCTGCAGACGGGGCGGAGGGGGCACCCATCCACCGCGCGACCACGGGCACCGTGTGGAGACCGAAGGCCAGCGCGAACACCCACATGGATGTCCTTGCCACACGCACCCTCCCGGCCAAAAGGGAGGCGATATACCCCATGGCACTCACAAAATAAGCGCCAAGGGCGATCCTGAAAAAAATCAACTCCGCCATTGATACCTTCGTACAGCGTTACCGCATACACTTAGAATGCAGACAGTTATGCACCGGAGCAGCGCTCACAACTCCACCGCCATATCCTCGCCGGTGAGATCCTTGATAATCTCCCGGACACTACCTTCTCTTCCGTCCCTGATATGGCGGAGGATATCGGAATCAAGCACTGACTCGAACAGTTCTCTGTTGTACTCCCACGAGGTCCCCCGGGCAATGATTCTCCCTCTGAGGGTACCCATGATCTCAAGGAGCGTTTCGTATTCAGGGCCGTACCGTTTTTCGATCTCCTCCCGCACTCGCCTGGCCAGTATAGGAGACTTTCCCCCTGTGGACACGGCGACCAGGAGATCTCCCCGGCGGAAAACCGAAGGAACGGTAAAAGTGCACCGGGCGGGGTCATCCACGATATTGACCGGGATTCCGCGCTTGCGGGCGTCCTGTGAGACCGTCCCGTTGACATCCTCCCGGTCGGTCGCCCCGATTACCAGGAAAGCGCCGTTTAAATATTCTTCTTTATAGTCATCTGCCCGGTGTTCTATCCTTCCCGCATCCCTCATCTCGCGAAGGGCCGGGGTCAGCGTTCTCGCCACAAGAATCACGTGCGCGCCGCATTCGAGGAGACTGATCACCTTCCTCTCGGCAACCTCCCCGCCTCCCACAACCACACATTGCTCATTCGAGATATTGAGACATACGGGATACGACACCATCCAGTCCATCCTCCCATAAAAATAGGGATTGAATAATTATCACGAAGCCTTTGAAAGTTCAAGGAGCTTGAAATCTTGTGAAAGGGGTGATAGCCTTAACCATTCATACTGGCACGGATAATGTAACCGGTTCACGAGATACACCGCTACGGGAAATAACCCCGCTTCTCCACAGACAACAGGAGACACGATATGCCTGAAACAAAAGACAAATGGATAGAGATAACCATCCTGACTCCGCCTGAGCTGACAGAGGCGCTGTCAAACTTCCTGGAAGAGATGGGAACCGGGGGGGTGTTTCAGGAAGGGATCGTACAGGACTCTTTCAACGGCCGTACGCTCGCAACGCAGGAAACGATTAAGGCCTACCTGCCCTGGAGCCCCAAGGGAACGAAAGAGACGAGTCGCATCGCGGCCTATATCGACAGCATCTCTTCTCTGTTCCCCAAACTGGCAAAACCCCTCTTTTCAACGAAAACCATCGTTGACCCCAATTGGGGAGAACAGTGGAAGAAATATTTTAAACCCCTCAGAATGAGCGACAATATCGTCATCAAGCCAACCTGGGAGCGGTACTCCCCCGCCGGCAACGATATCGTCGTTGACATCGATCCCGGGATGGCCTTCGGAACGGGGCAGCACCCCTCGACGAGGATGTGCATTGTGGCCATTGAAAAGATCCTCCTCAAGGACAGCTCCCGCGAAGAACGAACCGTGATGGATGTTGGAACGGGGACGGGAATACTGGCTATATGTGCGGCGAAGCTTGGCGCACGGGCCGTGACGGGGATCGATATAGATCCCAAGGCTGTTGAGATAGCGGGGAAGAATGTTGCCATCAACGGCGTGGAAGACCGCGTCGAGATCCTCAACCGCGATATAGCTCTCTGCGGAGGCAGCTTCGACCTGATAGTGGCCAACCTGATATCGGGACAACTCATACAGCTCCAGACACGTCTCCTTTCTCTCACAAAACCGTATGGGTACATCATAGCATCGGGGCTCACCGAGCATGACGCCAAAGACGTGGAAAAAATATTCTGCCACGGAGGTGTGACCCTTCACAATACACAGATCGAAAAAGAATGGGTCTGCTACACCTTCAGGAAGGAAGCCGGGTAAGGCTTCGGGCATCGTACCGAAACGACATCTTTCAGTCCTGGAGAAACACTGTGGCCACACCGCGAATCTACAATCCCCAAACCCTTGACGAGGGCACGTATGCGGAACTGGGGGCGGATTATCGTGTCTATCTGCACGATGTTTTACGCCTCCGAGAGGGGGATGATCTGATACTCTTCGACGGGGTGGGGCATGAATACCGGGCCGTTATCAGGGGATTCGAACCCGGCACCGTCCGCCTGGAAGTGGCCGCGAAAAAGGACATCATCCTCCCCGTAACGCGAATCATGCTTGCCCAGTCCCTCCCCAAGGGCGGGAAGATGGAATTCATTATCCAGAAGGCAACCGAACTGGGCGTCAGCCGGATTATTCCCTTTATCTCTTCCCGATCAATCCCCCGGCTCACGGGGGACCGGGCCGCAGGGAAGGCCGCGCGGTGGGGCAAGGTAGCAGTTGAGGCTTCCCGACAATGCGGCAGAGCGGACGTCCCCGAGGTAAGCGGGATCACATCGTTCGACGAGATGCTCCGCTCGGTGGATGAAAGCGCACTCCGAATCATCCTGTGGGAGGGAGAGGACCGACATGGTCTGCGCGAGATACTGACCGATGAGAAACACGCGGGAGCCGACAGCTTCTGCATCGTCATCGGCCCGGAGGGCGGATTTTCATGGGAGGAGATCGAGAAGGCCCGGCAGAAAGGCTTCCTTTCGGCAAGTCTGGGCAGGTTGATTCTGAGGACCGAGACGGCACCCCTTGCCGTACTCTCCATCCTCCAGTATGAGAAGGGGCTTTTCGGAACGCTCCCGGAGATTGTCACATGATTATTCGCTACGGCGGCTTCTGGAGAAGGTTTGCCGCTCTCACGATCGACACGATCATCCTCTATTTGTTCACAATCATTCTGTCTCTGATAGGTACTCGCCTCATACCCATCTACAATGGATGCACGTGGGCAGGGGTGATCCCTTATTACGGAATGGCGCTCATCATCAATGCTGTTTATTTCACTTACTTTCACGGCATCTCGGGGCAGACACCGGGAAAAAGGATGCTCGGCCTCCGTGTGGTGCAGACGGGAGGCGAACGGATGACCCCGGGAATCGCTTTCCTGCGGTGGGTGGGATATATCATATCCAAAATCCCGTTCTTCCTGGGGTTTATGTGGGCCGCGTTCGACGGACGCAAACAGGGGTGGCACGACAAGATTGCGGGGACCTTCGTGATCAGAACAGGCGGATATGGAGAGGTGGAGGATCGAGTAATCCCGGACGTTCCTTTCGAGCCTCATCGGCTCAACACCTTTGCGGAAGAGAGCGCTCTTTCGGGAAACGGGGGCACAGATGACAGACCGCTAGAAGAGCGCTCCGATGGCAAAAATACTTGACAAAGGAATCGGTATTGGATAGAAGCCAGACATTCTTGAGACATGTAGCGTGGGTCGGTAGCTCAGTCGGTAGAGCACGGGACTGAAAATCCCGGTGTCGACAGTTCGATTCTGTCCTGACCCACCATTCATTCCGGGGCTGCGTAACCACGCAGCCCTTTTTTACGTCGGACGAATGAGCAGAACCGCCTGTGCATCGTGACCGCCACTCGATCTTTCAATAAAGACTTGACCCACGGATTCCGGCAGGATATTCACTTTTTTAATAAAAGACGTGCTTTTTCTTCTTCTCTCACTTGAGGAGATACAAAAGGAGGAAATCTATGCAAAAGACACATCTCTATGTCCTGTGGACTAATGACAATCCGATTACGGCAGAAAAAATGGTGTTCATGTACACCGTCAATTCCCTCATCCATGGTTGGTGGGAAAAAGTCACCCTCATAGTATGGGGCGCCCCTGCAAAACTGGTCAGCGAGGATCCCGATATCCAAAACAAAATCAGGGAAGCCTTGGAAGCGGGTGTTCACGTTACGGCGTGCAAAGCCTGCGCCGATCAGCTGGGAGTTACGGAAACCCTGAAACAGTTAGGCATTGAAGTCAAGTATTGGGGGATACCTTTAACCGAAATCTTAAAAAACGGCGAGCATCTGGTAACAATATAAAAACGGTTTAAGGGTGAAGTTTGTCTCGGGGTTTTTACAGTCTTTCGGGGCCGATGACAGGTCATCAGCGTGCAAACCTGTTTTGGAAGGGGATCTCATGGATACGGATGAATCCTTAGGAAATGCAGCGTGGATTGAAAAAATAGTTCATGATTACATTCAAAAGTCGCCCGAAAACACATTAAAAAACCAAGTCCATGATAAAGCCTGGGGAACCCCTCTGGTAGGCTTTTCAAGAGGAGACGATACCCTGTACGAGGATTTCAAAGATCATGTGGGACCATTTCATTTGACACCTTTGGAATTTTTTGTTGCTGCCTACGGGGATCGCACCATACAAGCGAAAGACCTTGCCGTCATCAGTTGGGTACTGCCGCATAACACGGTAACGAAGATCGATAACCGAAAGGAAGCATTGTATCCGTCTGAACGATGGGCACGCGGCCGTATTTTCGGCGAAGAGACTAACACGAAACTTCGTCAACATGTGGTGGCATCATTGAATGCTAAAGGGTACAGAGCGCTAGCCCCTGTGCTCATGCCCGAATTCAATATAGCACTATCTGAAAAGTATGGCCGCGCCTCAACCTGGTCCGAACGACACGCAGCGTATGCGTCGGGTCTGGGAACTTTTGGCCTCTGTGATGGTCTTATCACGCCCCTAGGCAAGGCAATGCGGGCAGGTTCCGTTATTGCCGAGGTTCCGGTTGTCCCCACCCCGCGAAAGTATACGGATCACCATGAATACTGCCTCTTTTTTTCTCACGGGATCTGCGGGAAGTGTATATCGAGATGCCCCGTGGGGGCGATCACGAAATCCGGTAAGGACAAGGACCTATGCTCCCAACACCTCTCGGTCACAAAAGGGTATGTGACGTCGCACTATGCCTTTGATGGATATGGCTGCGGTCTCTGTCAGACAGGCGTCCCATGTGAATCCAAAATCCCTGCAAAGCAGGATGTTCAATAGCAAAGGTTTGTCTGACATCAGGGCTATGTCAAATGAATACTGCCTACTGGAAGCGGGCCATGGTTCTTCTACTCGTGAACCCCTCATCTTATTTTGGAACATTTCGGGGTTCTCTTTATTCCATGACCGTTTCATCGGTAATGTTCCCCGAACTGGCAACAAAAACCCTCGCCTCCAAAGATGACGACCTGAGCATTGGCGCTTCCGGTGGGTGTATTCTTCTTACAGCTTTTTCAAACCCCTACCGCTGTCCCCTATCCAAAGAAACCGTACCTCCTGTCATTTCATATCGGTCGGGAATTATGGCATTGACTCGCAATCCTCTTTCTTTTACATTGATTTTGTTTAAGCGGACACTCCTGTCCTGGTGTCGGGAGTGGGGGTTTATTATTCTAGGATAAATTCATCTGATCCTTAACAGGAAAATCATAGCCCTCATCGCGCAAGTCATAACTTGG